>DAOMBL010000006.1:10632-20617 GCA_035427325.1 Casimicrobiaceae bacterium | reverse complement strand
CGCTGCGCCTCATCACCAACGATGCTGCGCGTGTCGCCGCGCTCCTGTCGGGCGACGTGCAGGCGATCGAGAACGTGCCGACCGCGGACGTCGCGAAACTCTCGTCCGACAAGCGCCTCACGATCTTCCGCCAGGTCTCCGACCGGCTCATGTACGTGCACATGGACAGCGACCGCGCGGTGACGCCGTTCGTGACCGCGAAGGACGGCAAGGCGCTCGACCGCAATCCGCTGAAGGATCCGAACGTCCGGAAGGCGCTGTCGATGTCGATCAACCGGCCGCTGATCGTCGAGCGCGTGATGGAGAAGGAGGCGGTGCCGGCCGGCCAGTTCGTGCCCGACTTCCTGTTCGGCGCGACGAAGAACCTCAAGGTCGAGAAGTACGATCCCGAGGGTGCGAAGGCGCTGCTCGCGAAGGCCGGCTACCCGGACGGCTTCGCGCTGACGCTCCACGCGACCAACAACCGCTACGTCAACGACGCGAAGATCGCGCAGGCGCTCGCGCAGATGTGGACGCGCATCGGCGTGAAGACCGACGTGACCGCGATGCCCTCCGCGACGTTCTTCCCGCAGGCGACCGAGCTCAAGTTCAGCGTGCTGCAGGCCGGATGGTCGACGGGGACCGGCGAGGCCTCGTCCTCGCTCAAGGCGCTCGTGATGACCTACAACCGCGACAAGGGCTTCGGCACCGCGAACCGCGGCCGCTACAGCAACGGCAAGGTCGACGCGCTGACCGAGGACGCGCTGATGACGGTCGACGACGTCAAGCGCGAAGCCTACCTGCAGCGAGCCGCCGAGATCGCGATCGGCGACACCGCGCTCATTCCGCTCCATTTCCAGGTGAGCCTGTGGGCGACGCGCGACGGCATCGTGTATGCGCCCCGGGTCGACGAGAACACGCTCGCGCACAAGTTCGCGCCGAAGAAGTAAACGACATGCCGGCGGCGCGGGTGCCCGCGGCATGCGCGGGGCGCAGGCGGCCCGGAATCCGCTCCGGGGCCGAGGCGCCCGCGCGTGCTCCCGAAGGCAACCCGGGCCGGACCACGCTGGGCGGACGTCCGCCTTGGTCGGTTGCGCGGACGAAAGGATGCGCCCTGTCCGCTGGCCTACAATGGGCGGCATGAACGCCCCCCACCCAACCCTCTCGATCCGCACCCCCGCCCGCCACTTCATCGGCGGCGCCTTCCGCGCACCGTCGACCGGTGCGGAATTGCCGGTCATCGACCCCTCCGACGGCAAGCCGTTCGCCTCGATCGCGCGCGGCGATGCGCCCGACGTCGATGCGGCGGTCAAGGCGGCGCGCGCCGCGTTCGATGGCGCGTGGGGCGCTCTCGCGCCGGTCGAGAAGGGGCGCAGGCTGATGGCGCTCTCCCGCGCGATCGCGGAACACGCCGACGAACTCGCGTGGATCGAGGCGCGCGACTGCGGCAAGCCAATGAAGCAGGCGCGGGCCGACGCCGCCGCCTGCGCGCGCTACTTCGAGTTCTACGCGGGGGCGCCCGACAAGCTGCACGGCGACACGATTCCCTACACGCCCGGCTACACGGTGCTCACCTGGCGCGAGCCGCACGGGGTCACCGGCCACATCATCCCGTGGAACTACCCGATGCAGATCTTCGGGCGCAGCGTCGGCGGCGCGCTCGCGGCGGGCAACGCCTGCGTCGTCAAGCCCGCCGAGGACGCGTGCCTGTCGCTCCTGCGCATCGCGGAACTCGCGGCGGAAGCGGGATTCCCCGACGGGGTGCTCAACATCGTCACCGGGCTCGGGCGCGAGGCGGGCATGGCGCTCGCCGCGCACGACGGCATCGACCACCTGTCGTTCACCGGGTCGCCCGCGACCGGCTCGCTGGTCGCGCAGGAGGCGGCGAAACGGCACTGCCCGGTGACGCTCGAACTCGGCGGCAAGGGACCGCAGGTCGTGTTCGCGGACGCGGACCTCGACGCCGCGGTTCCGGTGATCGTCAACGCGATCGTGCAGAACGCCGGGCAGACCTGCTCCGCAGGGAGCCGCCTGCTCGTCGAGCGCCCGCGCTACGAGGAATTGGTCGAGCGGCTCGCCGTCGCATTCCGCGCGCTGACCGTCGGCCCGGCGCTCGACGACCGCGACTGTGGCCCGCTGATCCGGGCCTCGCAGCTCGACCGTGTGAAGGGCTTCCTCGCCGACGCGTCGCGCGACAGGCTGCCGGTGGCGGGGCAGGGGACGGTCGCGGCGAACGCGCCGTCGTCGGGCTACTACGTCGCGCCGACGCTCGTGCGCGACGTGCCGACGACCTCGCGCCTTGCGCGGGAAGAAGTTTTCGGCCCTGTGCTGGCGGCGATGCCGTTCGACGACGAGGCGCATGCGGTGAGGCTCGCGAACGGCACGGACTTCGGCCTCGTCGCGGGCATCTGGACGCGCGATGGTGCGCGGCAACTTCGCCTGGCGCGCGCGATCCGGGCGGGGCAGGTGTTCGTCAACAGTTACGGCGCGGGCGGCGGCGTCGAGTTGCCGTTCGGGGGCGTGGCGCACTCCGGGTACGGCCGCGAGAAGGGTTTCGAAGCCCTCCACGGCTTCACGACGCTCAAGACCGTCGTGCTGCAGCACGGCTGACGGTGCGGCGACGGCGTCCGGCGCGCGGCAGGACGCGTCGCATCTTCCAGGAACGAAGGCCAGGCCCGTCGAAGCGCGCGGGGCGGCAGGGGAAGCGATGAGACTCGAAGGCAAGGTGGCGATCGTGACCGGGGCGGGCTCGGGATTCGGCGAGGGCATCGCGAAGCGTTTCGCCCGCGAGGGCGCCAGGATCGTCGTCAACGATCTCGATGCCGCGTCGGCCGAGCGGGTCGCCCGCGAGATCGCCTCGGCGGGCGGCACGGCGCGTGCGGTTCCGGGAGACGTCTCGAACGACGCGGACGTCTCGCACCTGGTCGCGGCCGCGCTCGCGGCGTACGGCGACCTGCACGTCGTCGTGAACAATGCGGGCACCACGCACCGCAACCGTCCGATGCTCGAAGTGACCGAGGACGAGTTCGACCGCATCTACCGCGTGAACGTCAAGAGCCTCTACCTCACGGCGAAGCACGCGGTGCCGCACTTTCGCGCGCGGCGCGGCGGCGTGTTCATCACGATCGCCTCGACCGCGGGCGTGCGCCCGCGGCCCGGACTCACCTGGTACAACGGCAGCAAGGGCGCCGCGATCGTCACCTCGCGCTCGATGGCGGCCGAACTCGCGAAGGACAACATCCGCGTCAACGTGATCAACCCGGTCGCGGGCGAGACCGGCATGCTCGCGCAGTTCATGGGCGAGGACACGCCCGAACTCCGCGCGAAGTTCGTCGCGACGATCCCGCTCGGACGGCTGTCGCAGCCTGCCGACATCGCGACCGCGGCGGTGTTCTTCGCCTCGGACGAGGCCTCGTTCATCACCGGCGCCTGCCTCGAGGTCGACGGAGGCCGCTGCGTGTAGCCGCCGGTTCCCGCCCCGGTCGTCGGACGACGGACGGCGCGCGGACGGGGCGTCGTATCGCGGATTTCTTTGCGGAGCCGGGGAGCCGATGGCCTGACCGTCCTGCGATGCGCACGATCCTCGTCTGGAACGACGACTGGCGGATGGCCGGGGCGCCGCGCGTCCTGGGCGACGAGGGCTTCGAACTCGCGCACGACCGGCGAACCGCGGCGCTCGCCGACGCGATCGTCTTCCACCTGCCGACGCTCGATCCCGCGAGCCTGCCGGCGGGGCGGCGGCCCGGTCAGCGGTGGGTCGCGTGGTGGCTCGAAAGCGAAGCGAACTGCCCGTGCGTCGACGATGCGGCGTTCATGCGCCGTTTCGACCTGACGATGTCGCATCGCCGTACCTCCGACGTCTGGACGACCTACCTGCCCTCCGACGACGAACTCGCGCGCGCTCCCGTCGCGAAGACCGAGTCCGCGCCGGTCGTCTACATCGCGTCGAATCCGCGCGCGTCGAGCGGACGCGACGCCTGGGTTGCCGGTCTGATGCGCCACATCCCGGTCGACTCCTGCGGGCGCCAGCTCCGCAACCGCGCGATCCCCGACGACGACGGACGGCCGGCGAAGCTCCGCACGATCGCCCGCTACCGCTTCACGCTCGCCTTCGAGAACTCGATCGAGCGCGACTACGTGACCGAGAAGTTCTTCGACGCGCTGTGCGCGGGATCGGTGCCGATCGTCCTGGGCGCGCCGAACATCGCCGAGTTCGCGCCGTCACCGGGATGCTGGCTCGACGTCGCCGACTTCTCCGGCCCGGCGGCGCTGGCCGAGCGCATCGTCGGGCTGTGCGAGGACGAGCAGGCGTACGCGGCGATGCTCCGCTGGAAGAGCGCGGGCGTGTCGGACGCCTTTCGCGCTCTCGCAACGGCTGGCGGCGGCGACCCCTGGATCCGCCTCGCGCGCCGGCTCAGATCGACTTGACGAGCGAGGGCCGGTCCTTGAGGTCGATCCTGCGGGCGCGCTCGGCGATCTCGCCGCCGTAGCGCCCGACGAGCGTCTGTCCCTGTTCGAGCAGCGGCGCGAACGCCGCCTTGAGCTTCGCGGCGTCGAGCGTGCGGCCGCCGCCGTAGTACTGCTTCGCGACCTGGCCGATCGCCCAGGTCGTCGCGAACGCCATGCCGGAACTCGCGGTCTGCCGGCCGATCGAGCGGCCGAGTCCTCCGAGCACCGAGCCCAGGATGCCGCCCAGCACCTTGCGTCCGAACTGCTCGAGGTACTGTCCGGCGAGGCCGACGCCGAGCGTCGCGACGAATTCCTTGATGTGCCCCTGGTCGAGTTCGTAGCCGTGCGCCTGGCCGATGCGCCAGACGAGTCGCGCCTGCAGCGGCAGGATGGCCATCGACGCGAGCGTCTCCGGGAGGAGTTCGAGTGCGGCGTTGGTGATCGCGGCGTTCACGATCGTGCGGTCGAGCGCGGCCGGGTCCGGCGAGACGCGTCCGTTCGAGGCTCCCGCCGGCGATGCGGCAGCCGCGGGCGCGGCGGCGATCGCGTTGGCATCGGCGGCGAGGCTCGCCGCGTCCGACGCGGGCAGGCCCAGCGTGGACGCGAGCGTCCGCAGGTAGGCGGCCTCCGACTCGGAGTGCACGCCGTCCGCGGCGGCAACCGACACCGCGATTTCGTAGGCGTAACGGCGGATCGCCGGCGTCGAAAGCGGCTTGACCATCTCGGCGAAGGGCGGCGGCCCCGAGAGCATCGCCCGGTCGAGCGCAGCGGGATCGAGACGGTCGCCTGCGATCTTCGCGGCGATCTCGCGCAGGTTCGCGCGCTCGCGCTCGTCTCGGGCGCCGTCGGCGTAGGCGGCATGGAGCGCAATCGCGGCGAGACTGTTCAGTTCGGCGTCGGTGGGCTTCGGGGTGTCAGTCATGGCGTCGTGGGGAAATGGGTCGGGATCTCGTCGGTGATCGTGCAGCGGGGTCCGTGGCGAGCGAACGAAGGTCGGGAAGGGGTCGCGGAATCAATCGGGAGCGAGTTCGATGATCCGTGCGGTGCGCAACGCCTCGATCGCGTCGTCCGCGTAGCCCAGGTCGTGCAGCACCTCGCGGGTGTGTTCGCCCAGCCGCGGGCCGCCTCGCGAGAAGCCGCCCGGGGTCTTCGAGAACTTCGGCACGACGCCGGGAACCTTCAGCGTGCCGCCGCCAGGCAGGGCCACCTCGCGGATCATCCCGCGCGCGGCGTACTGCGGGTCGGCGGCGATGTCGCGCACCGAGTAGATGCGCGAGGCGGGGACCTCGGCGCGCTCCATCGCGGCGAGCACTGCTTCCGGCGATCGCGCGCTCGTCCACTTCTCGATCTCGCCGTCGAGCCACGCCTGCTTCGCGCCCCGGCCATCGTTGTGCGCGAGCGAGGCGTCGTTCGCGAGGTCGTCGCGCCCCATTGCGACGCACAGCCGCCGGAAGATCGAGTCGCCGTTGGCGGCGATCAGCACATAGCTCCCGTCGGCGCAGCGATAGGCCGAGGTCGGCGCGATGCCCGGCAGGATCGACCCGGTCCGCTCGCGCACCGCGCCGAACGCATCGAACTCGGGGAGCATCGACTCCATCACCGAGAACACGCTCTCGTAGAGCGCGACGTCGACGACCTGTCCGGAGCCGCTCGTGCGCCGATGCTCGAGCGCCGCGAGTGCGCCGATCACGCCGTAGAGCGCCGACAGCGTGTCGCCGATCGACACGCCGACGCGCGACGGGGGGCGATCGGGCGTGCCGGTCACGTGGCGCAGTCCGCCCATGGCCTCGCCGATCACGCCGAAGCCCGGTCGCGACGCATAGGGGCCGGTCTGCCCGTACCCGGAAATGCGCACCATCACGAGGCCGGGGTTCGCCCGCGCGAGCGACGGATAGTCGAGCCCCCACTCCTCGAGCGTGCCGGGCCGGAAGTTCTCGACGAGGATGTCCGCCCGGGCGGCGAGCGCGCGCGCGATCGCCTGCCCGTCGGACGTGCGGAGGTCGACCGCAACCGAGCGCTTGTTGCGCGACTGCACGTGCCACCAGACCGACACGCCGTCCTTCATGTAGCGCCACTTGCGCAGCGGATCGCCCTGTCCGGGCGGCTCGATCTTGACGACGTCCGCGCCGAGTTCGCCCAGGAGCTTGGTGCAGAAGGGACCCGCAATGAGGGCACCCATCTCGAGCACCCGAAGCCCGGCGAGCGGGCCCGACCCCGGGGAGTTGCCGGTGGAGGGTGGGGCGTTCATGGCCCGATAGTGTAACGAGGCGCCGCGGCCCGCGCCCCCGCGCCGCGCAAAGATTCACGTTGGCGTGCGATGTGGAATAATCGTGCGACGCGTCAGCCCGACCCGGGCGCCGCACCGCCCCCCACGCCATGCTCGCTCCCGCCGTGCACGCCGAGCTCGCGGCCCTGGTGCCGCCCGACGCGTTCCTGACCGCACCCGAGGACACGAAGCCCTACGAGTGCGACGGCCTGACGCTGTTCCGCGAGCGTCCTTCGGCGGTCGTGCTGCCCGAGACCGAGGCGCAGGTGGCGGGCGTGCTGCGGGCCTGCCACGGCGCCGGGATTCCGGTGGTCGCGCGCGGCGCGGGCACGAGCCTGTCGGGCGGCGCGCTCCCCGACCCGCGCGGCGTGGTGCTGTCGATGGCGAAGTTCAACCGCATCCTGTCGATCGATGCGCTCGCGCGCACCGCGGTCGTGCAGCCCGGCGTGCGCAACCTGGCGATCTCCGAAGCGGCCGCGCCGCACGGCCTCTACTACGCACCCGATCCGTCGTCGCAGATCGCCTGTTCGATCGGAGGAAACGTCGCCGAGAACGCCGGCGGCGTTCACTGTCTCAAGTACGGCCTCACCGTGCACAACGTGCTGCGCGTGCGTGCGCTCCTCATCGACGGCGAGGCAGTCGAGTTCGGCGGCCGTTCGCTCGATTCTGCGGGTTACGACCTCCTCGCTCTCGTCCACGGGAGCGAGGGGCTGCTCGCCGTCATCACCGAGATCACCGTCCGGCTCCTGCCGAAGCCGCAGTCCGCGCAGGTCGCGCTCGCCGCGTTCGACGACGTCGAGAAGGCCGGCGCGGCGGTCGGCGCGATCATCGGCGCCGGGATCGTGCCGGCGGGCCTCGAGATGATGGACCAGCCGGCGACGCGGGCGGTCGAGGAGTTCGTGCACGCGAACTATCCGCTCGACGCGGCCGCGGTGCTGCTGGTCGAGTCCGACGGCACGCCCGAGGAGGTCGCCGCCGAGATGGCCGAGATCCGGCGCGTGCTGTCCGCGGAAGGCGCGACATCGATCCGCGTATCGCGCGACGAAAAGGAGCGCAAGCTCCTCTGGTCGGGACGCAAGAACGCGTTTCCGGCGGTGGGGCGGATCTCGCCCGACTACTACTGCATCGACGGGACGATCCCGCGCGGCGCGCTGCCGCTCGTCCTGCGCCGGACCGCGGAATGGTCGCGCGAGTTCGGGCTCCCCTGCGCGAACGTGTTCCACGCGGGCGACGGCAACCTGCACCCGCTGATCCTGTTCGATGCGAGCCGCGACGGCGAGATCGAGAAGACGATCGAGTTCGGCGACCGCATCCTCGCGCTGTGCATCGAGGTCGGCGGCACCGTGACGGGCGAGCACGGTGTCGGCATCGAGAAGCTGTCGTCGATGTGCGCGCAGTTCGCCCCCGACGAACTCGAGCGCTTCCTGGGCGTCAAGAGCGCGTTCGATCCCTCGGGCCTGCTCAATCCCGGCAAGGCCGTCCCCACGCTCGCGCGCTGCGCGGAGTTCGGCCGGATGCACGTGCACCGGGGCGAGCTGCGTCGCCCGGACCTGGAACGATTCTGAGGGCGAGGAGGACCCCATGAACGCACCGATCTCCCGCGACCGGCGATTCGCGCCCGAGGCGCTCGCCGCGCTGGTCGGCGAACTCGCTTCGAGGTTCGGCGAACGCGCCGTCGCCAACGCGTCGATCCGCGAGCAGCACGGCCACGGCGAAGGACTCGCCGATGCCGCGCTGCCCGACCTCGTCGTCTATCCGCACACGAACGAGGAGGTCGCCGAGGTCGTGCGTGCCTGCGCCGCGCACCGCGTGCCGGTGATCGCGTTCGGCGTCGGCACCTCGCTCGAGGGGCACGTCGCCGCGATCCACGGCGGCGTGTGCGTCGATCTCTCGCAGATGAACAAGGTGCTCGAGGTGAATGCGGAAGACCTGGACTGCCGTGTCCAGGCCGGCGTGACGCGCGAGCAGCTGAACGCGGACCTCAAGGGTACCGGACTCTTCTTCCCGATCGACCCGGGCGCGAACGCGACGCTCGGTGGCATGGCGGCGACCCGCGCTTCGGGCACCAACGCCGTGCGCTACGGCACGATGCGCGAGAACGTGCTGGGCCTCACGGTGGTGACCGCCGATGGAAGGATCGTGCGCACCGGCGGGCGGGCGCGCAAGTCGTCGGCGGGCTACGACCTGACGCGGCTCATCGTCGGCAGAGAAGGCACGCTCGGCATCATCACCGAGGTCGGACTGCGCCTGTACGGCGTGCCCGAGGCCATCTCGGCGGCGGTCGCGCAGTTCCCGGATCTCCGCCAGGCGGTGGCCACGGTGATCGCCGCGATGCAAGTGGGCATTCCGGTCGCGCGGATCGAACTCCTCGACGCGATGCAGATGGATGCCTGCATCCGCTATTCGAAACTCGAAGGCTACGAAGCGAAGCCCACGCTGTTCTTCGAGTTCCACGGAACCGCCGCAGGCGTCGCCGAGCAGGCGGAACTCATGCAGCAGATCGCGGGCGAACACGGCGGCGGGGCGTTTCGCTGGGCGACGGCGCAGGAGGAGCGCACGAAGCTGTGGAAGGCGCGTCACAACGCCTACTACGCGGCGCTCGCGCTGAAGCCGGGATGCTTCGGCTTCTCGACCGACGCCTGCGTGCCGATCTCGCGGCTCGCCGACTGCGTGCTCGAGACGCGCGCGGACATCGACGCGACCGGGTTGCCGTGCCCGATCGTCGGACACGTCGGCGACGGCAACTTCCACGTGCTCGTCCTGTTCGACCCGAAGGATCCCGTCGAGCGCGAGAAGGCCGAGGCGCTCGCGAAGCGCGTCTCGTTGCGCGCGATCGCGATGGGCGGCACCTGCACCGGCGAGCACGGCGTCGGCATCCACAAGCTCGACGCGCTCGAAGCCGAGCATGGCGAGGCGGTCGAACTGATGGCGCGCGTCAAGCGCGCCCTCGATCCGCTCGACATCATGAATCCGGGCAAGACGGTGCCGCTGCCGGGCGCCAGGTAACAGGTAACAGGTAACAGGTAACAGGTAACAGAGATCAGGGATCGTGTGGCGGACGGGGGAGATGGGTGCGTGCAGAGCTTCAGCCCGACAGGGTGCGGCGCCTCCACTGTGGGTCGGGCTTCAGCCCGACGGGGTGCGGCGATTCCGCGGTGGGTCGGGCTTCAGCCCGACGGGGTCGGCGCTGTGGAGAGGAAACTGCGTCGGCCTGAAGGCCGACCCACAAACTCGTGCTGTGGGTCGGGCTTCAGCCCGACGGGGTGCGGCGATTCCGCGGTGGGTCGGGCT
>DAOMBL010000006.1:4820-10532 GCA_035427325.1 Casimicrobiaceae bacterium | reverse complement strand
TCAGCCCGACGCGGTCGGCGCTGTGGAGAGGAAACGGGGTGCGGCGATTCCGCGATGGGCTTCAGCCCGACGGGGTCGGCGCTGTGGAGGGGAAACTGCGTCGGCCTGAAGGCCGACCCACAGAGGCGGGCGGGGGGGGCGGACGTCAGCCTGACGGAATCAGCGCAGTCGTGACGAAACGATGCCGGCGTGAAGGCCGGCTCTCATTCGAATGTACACGCTCTATCTCGGCAACAAGACCTACAGCTCCTGGTCGCTGCGCGGCTGGTTCGCGGCGAAGCTCTCCGGCGCTCCGTTCCGCGAGGTGGCGGTGCAACTCGTCGACGGCGGTCGCAATCCGGGGAATCGCTCGTTCTCCCCGTCCGGCTGGGTTCCTGCGCTGCACGACGGCGACATCGTCGTGTGGGACTCGATGGCGATCGCCGAGTACCTGGCCGAGCGGCACCGGGGAATGTGGCCGACCGACGCCGGGATCCGGGCGTGGGCGCGATCGGTCGCGGCCGAGATGCACAGCTCGTTCCAGGCGCTGCGCGCCGACATGACGATGTGCGTGCGCGAGCGGCTCGACGTGCGGCCCTGGTCGCCCGCGCACGCCGCCGACATCGCGCGCGTCGAGGAGATCTGGAACGAGGGACGCCGCCGCCACGGCCGCCTCGGTGCGTTCCTGTGCGGCCCGCTGTCGCTCGCGGACGCGTTCTACGCACCGGTCGCGTTCCGCTTCCAGACCTATGGCGTGCATCCGTCCGGCGCGGCGGGCGAGTACCTCGCGACGCTGCTCGCGCACCCCTTCATGCGCGAGTGGGAGCGCGACGCGCTCGCCGAAGAGGTCGTGATCGAGGCGGACGAACCGCGAACCCTCTACCGCGACAAGCTCGCCCGGCGGCGCTGAACCGCGCGACATGGCCGATCCGAACATCGAGGCGCTGCAGGAGGCGATCCGCCGCGCGTCCGGCGTGCGCGCGCCGTTGTGCATCGTCGGCGGGCGCACCAAGGACTTCTGCGGCGAGAAACCCGCGGGCGACGTGCTCGACGTACGGTCCGTCGAGGGCATCGTCGACTACCAGCCGACCGAACTCGTGATCACCGCGCGCGCCGGCACCCCGCTTGGAGAACTCGAGACCGCGATGCGCGAGGCGGGCCAGATGCTCGCGTTCGAGCCGCCCCGGTTCGGGCCCGGCGGGACGCTCGGCGGTGCGGTCGCCGCCGGCCTGTCCGGCCCGAGGCGGCCCTACGCGGGCGCCGCGCGCGACTTCGTGCTCGGGGCCGACGTGATCGACGGCACCGGACGTGCGCTCTCGTTCGGCGGGCGGGTGATGAAGAACGTCGCCGGCTTCGACGTGTCGCGCCTGATGGTGGGCGCCATGGGCACGCTCGGCGTCATCACCGCGGTGTCGCTCAAGTGCCTGCCGCTTCCGCGCGAGGAGGCCACGCGCGTGTTCGAGACTTCCGCCGACGAAGCGATCCGCAAGGCGAACGAGTGGGGCGGGCAGCCGCTGCCGCTGTCGGCGACGTGCTTTTGTCAGGGACGGCTCGCGGTCCGCCTGTCCGGCGCGCCGTCCGCCGTGGCTTCCGCGGTTCGCAGGCTGGGGGGAGAGCCGCTCGCCGACGCCTCGACGTTCTGGGAGTCGGTCCGCGACCATCGGCACGATTTCTTCGCGGCCGCGGTCGGCTCGCGGACGGCACTGTGGCGCCTGTCGGTCGGATCCACGGCACCGCACACCGATCTCGGCGGCGAGCAGTTGATCGAGTGGGGCGGCGCCCTGCGCTGGCTCGCCGCGGGGCCGCGCACCGATGCGGCGGCGGTGCGCGCGTGGGCGGCCTCGCAGGGCGGCCACGCGACGCTGTTCCGCGCCAGCGACCGCAGCACGGAGGTGCAGCACCCGCTCTCCGCGGCACAGGCCGGGCTGCACAAGCGCCTGAAGGCGGTCTTCGACCCGCACGGCATCCTCAATCCCGGGCGCCTCGTGCGCGCTCTCTGATGCAGACGGAACTCGCGCCGGAGTTTCGCGGCACGCCCGAGGGCGAAGAGGCCGAGGCGATCCTGCGTGCATGCGTGCACTGCGGCTTCTGTACCGCGACCTGCCCGACCTACCAGTTGCTGGGCGACGAGCGCGACGGGCCGCGCGGCCGCATCTACCTGATCAAGCAGGTGCTCGAAGGCGCACCGGTGACGCGAAGGACGCAGCGCCACCTCGACCGCTGTCTCACCTGCCGGTCCTGCGAGACGACCTGCCCGTCCGGCGTCCAGTACGCGAGGCTCGCGGACATCGGGCGCAAGATCGTCGAGGATCGCGTCGGGCGGCCGCCCGCCGAGGCGGCGCTGCGCTGGTCGCTGCGCAAGGGGCTCACCTCCCGCGCGCTCTTCGGCGGGGCGGTCGCGCTCGGACGGCTCGCGAAGGAACTCGTGCCACGCGAATTCGGGCGGCGGATTCCTTCGTCGCGGGCTCCCGGCGTCTGGCCCGCGCCGCGCCACGCTCGGAGGGTGATCGCGCTCGAAGGCTGCGTGCAACCCTCGATCGCGCCCGCGACCGACGCCGCGCTCGCTCGCGTGCTGGACCGCGTCGGCGTCTCGCTCGTTCGCGCCGGCGGTGGAGGATGCTGCGGGGCGCTGCCGTTCCACCTCAACGATCCGGAGGAGGCGCGGATGTACGCGCGCCGCAACATCGACGCGTGGTGGCCGGAGATCGAGCGGGGCGCCGAAGCGGTCGTCGTGTCCGCGAGCGGCTGCGGCGTCATGGTCAAGGACTACGGGCACCTCCTCGCCCGCGATCCGGGCTACGCATCGAAGGCGGCGCGCGTCGCCGCGCTCGCTCGCGACACCGTCGAAGTCGTCGCGCCGGAGTGGCGGAAGATCGCCCCGCTCGTCGCGATGGACCGCGGACCGCAGCGCGTGGCGTTCCACGCGCCGTGCTCGCTGCAGCACGGGATGAAGATCGTCGGCGAAGTCGAGGAACTGCTGCGCGCCATCGGTCACGAGCTCCTGCCGGTGGCGGATGCGCACCTGTGCTGCGGTTCGGCGGGCACCTATTCGATTCTGCAGCCCGAGATCGCGTCGAACCTGCGGCGCAACAAGCTCGCGGCGCTCGAGGCGGATCGCCCCAACGTGATCGCGACCGCGAACGTCGGCTGCCAGGCGCATCTCGCGGCGGGAACCTCGCGACCCATCCGCCACTGGATCGAACTCCTCGACGAGAGGATGCTCGGCGCGCCGGGGGGCCGTGGATGAGCGCGCTTCGCCCGGCGCGCGCGGCTTACCGTCACTTCCTCGCGATCCCGACGCGCTGGATGGACAACGACAGCTACGGCCACGTCAACAACGTGACCTACTACTCGTACTTCGACACGGCGGTGAACGAACACCTGGTTCGCGCAGGGGGCCTCGACATCGCGAACGATCCGGTCATCGGGCTCGTCGTGGAGACTTCCTGCACATTCCACGCGTCGCTCTCGTTTCCCGAGACGATCGACGCGGGTCTCGCGATCACGCGACTCGGCGGTTCGAGCGTCGCCTACCGGATCGGGCTGTTCCGGCGCGGCACCGACGAGCCCGCGGCGACCGGGCGCTTCGTCCACGTGTGGGTGGACCGGCGCACGCAGCGGCCGGTGGCGGTGCCCTCCCGCATCCGTGCCGCGCTCGAGCCCCTCGTCGTTCCGGAGGCCGGATGAGCGGCGCGGCGCGCGGGACCCCGGTCGAGTGCGGCGCGATGTCCGCGGCCACGGCGGGCGCCGCCCGTGAACTCCTGTCGTCGTTCCTCACGGGCGACGAGCACTACCGGGCGTCGTCGCCGGCGTACGGCGACGGCGGGGCCGAGGCGCTGGACCGGGCGCTCGCGCTGTTCGTCGCACGACCGGAACTGGGCTTCGTGTGGCTCGCGTGGGCGGGCGAGGGCGCTCGCAGGATCGCGGTCGGAGCCTGCGTCGTGTGCCGGGCGATCTCGACCTCGCGCGGAGGCGTCGTCGCGAAACTCGACGACGTGACGATCCGCGACGGCTGGCAGGGACGCGGCGTCGGCAGCGCGATGCTGCACTCGCTCGCCCGTGCGCTGCGCGCCGAGGGCATGGGCCGGATCGACACCGCGTGCCATCGCGACAACGCGCGCGCGTGGCGCTTCTACGAACGGCTGGGTTTCCGGTCGCTCGACGAAGAGCGGCTCGCGCTGCTCCTGTGATGCCGCGTTCGCGCGAAGGCATGCGGAGGATGCGGTGAGCCGCCGCTACGCGCTCGTTCCGGCCGCGGGCGGGAGCGCGCGCAGCGGCTGCGCGGTCCCCAAGCAGTACCACGCGATCCTGGGCCGTCCGGTGCTCGCGCACACGCTCGACCGCCTCGCCGAGGCGCTCGACCTCGACGGCGTGATCGTCGCGATCGCGCTCGACGACGACCGGTACGAGGACGCGATCGGGACACGCCCGGGCGTCGAGGCCCTGCGCTGCGGCGGCCCCACGCGGGCGGCGACGGTCGGCAACGCCCTCGCGGCGCTCGCGTCGCGCTGCCGGGCGGACGACTGGATCATCGTGCACGACGCCGCGCGCCCCTGCGTGCCGGTCCAGACGCTGCGCGATCTCGTTGCGGCGCTGGAGGCCGATCCGGTCGGAGGCCTGACCGCGGTGCCGGTCGCCGACACGCTGAAGCGGATGGAGTGCGGCGACAACGCGCGCGTCGATCGCACCGAGCCGCGCGACGCGCTCTGGCAGGCGCAGACGCCGCAGATGTTCCGCTACGGCGTCCTCGCCCGCGCGTATGCGGCTCCCGGTGCCGCGGACGCGACCGACGACGCGCTCGCCGTCGAGCGCCTGGCGGCGACGGGGGCATGCGCCATGCCGCGGCTCGTGGCCGGCAGCCGGGCGAATCTCAAGATCACCTGGCCCGAGGATTTCGAACTCGCGGCGGTGCTCCTCGCAGCGCAATGCAGGGAGCGCGCATGATGACGATCCGCATCGGCACCGGCTTCGACGTCCACGCACTGGTTCGCGGGCGCGCGCTCGTGCTGGGGGGCGTGACGATTCCGTTCGACCGGGGCCTCGACGGGCACTCGGACGCCGACGTGCTGGTCCACGCGATCGGCGACGCGATCCTGGGCGCGCTCTCCCTCGGCGACCTCGGCAGGCACTTCCCCGACTCCGATCCGCGCTGGAAGGGCGCGGACAGCCGCGTCCTCCTGCGCCACATCGTCGCGTTGATGCACGAGCGCGGTTTTCGCATCGGCAACGTCGACGCGACGGTGGTCGCGCAGGCGCCGAAGCTCGCGCCGCACGTCCCGGCGATGCGCGCGAACCTCGCCGCCGACCTCGGCTGCGCGGCCGACGACGTCAGCGTCAAGGCGACGACGACCGAGCGGTTGGGGTTCGCCGGCCGCGGCGAGGGCATGGCCGCGATGGCGAGCGTCGTCGTGGTTCGCGACACCGTCGTGAACGCGCCCGGACACTGATCGGTCGCGCCGCGCTCCGCCTCGACCGCCGCCGCCGCGGCGCCGCCCGGCCGTGCTACTCCGCTTGCGTGCCCGGCACCGCGTCCGGTTCGCGCTCGAGCGTCACCCGCGCGATCGTGCCTCCGCCCTCGCGCGGGAGGAGTTCGAGCGAACCGCCGTGCAGGCGTGCGATGCGTTCGACGATCGCGAGCCCGAGTCCCGCACCCGCGGCGCCGTCGTCGCGCGAGCGCGCGTCGTTCGCACGGGTGAACGGACGCTTCAGGCGCTCGACGTCTCCGGGAGCCAT
>DAOMBL010000006.1:0-4810 GCA_035427325.1 Casimicrobiaceae bacterium | reverse complement strand
ACCTCGATCGTCGCGCAGCGCCCGGCGTCCGCCGTCGCGACCTCGACCGGTGGCGCGCCGTACGCGAACGCGTTGTCGACGAGATTCGCGACCAGTCGCGAGATCGCCGCGGCGTGCAGCGGCATCGGCCCGACCTTCCCGGGGGCGAAGCCGATCGCGCGCCCGGCGGCGGCGTAGCGCTCCACGCACGCCTGCACGATCGGATCGAGGTCGGCCGGAACGCGTTTCACGTCGGCATCGGAGCGCGCGAAATCGAGGAACTGGCCGACGATGCGGTCCATCTCCTCGATGTCGGCCACCATGCCCGCCCGCGCCGCGGGGTCGCTGCCCATCTCGACGCCGAGGCGCAGGCGCGCGAGCGGCGTGCGCAGGTCGTGCGAGATGCCGGCGAGCAGCAGTGCGCGATCGCGCTCGATCTCGGCCCGGGCCGCGAGCATCGCATTGAAGCGGCGATTGACGGCGGCGATCTCGGAAGGACCGGTCTCCGGCAGCGGGGCAGGCGTGGCGCCTCGGGCGAGATCGTCCACCGCCGCGTGGAGCTGCCGAAGCGGCCGCGCGATCACCCGCGCGAACGCGTACGCGGCGGCGAGCAGGAGCGCGACGATGGCGAGCGACCCGACGAGCGCGCGCGACGGACCTTCGTCGCCGGGTCGCCCCGCCGGCAGCGGGAAGACCGCCCAGTAAGGCGTGCCCGCGGCCTCCAGGCGCACCATGAACTGCTGGCGTCCGGGCATGACGCGCAGATCGGTCCCGGGGCCGAGTTCGCTCTTGAGACGCGCGGCGAGTTCGCCGACCAGCGGGTGATGCGGCGGGCCGGGCATCGCGAGGCGGGGACGGTCCGCCTCGGGAACGATGCGCGCTCCGAACTCCCGGCCGATGCGCGCGATCGCGTCGCGCCGTTCGGGGTCGGGAGCCGCTTCGAGCGCGCTGCGCAGCGCGTGCAGCTGGGCGAGCTTGGTGTCGCCGAACTGCCGGGCGACGAGCGCCGCGCGATCCTGGCGGAACAGGAGGATCAGCGACACCGTCGCGACGGCCACGGCGGCGACCAGGAGGAGCGTCAGTCGCCCGAACAGCGATCGTGGCAGGAGCCTCACGGCGCCACGTCGTCGGGCACGTAGACGTAGCCCGTGCCCCAGACGGTCTGGATGTAGCGCGGGTTCGCCGGATCGGGCTCGACGAGCTTGCGCAGGCGCGACACCTGGACGTCGATCGCGCGGTCGAACACGTCGAGTTCGCGCCCGCGCGCGAGTTGCATCAGCTTCTCGCGGGCGAGGGGCTGGCGCGGGTGCTGCGCGAACACGCGGATCAGCGAATACTCGCCGGTGGTGAGGTGGGTGACCTGCCCGTCCGATTCGAGCGTGCGCGCCGCGAGGTCGAGCCGGTGCCGGCCGAACGGGACCACGCCGGTTTCGGCGGGCGCTCCCGGTGCGGGCCGAAGCGCGTGTCGGCGCAGGACCGCGTGGATGCGCGCGACGAGTTCACGCGGGTTGAACGGTTTCGGCAGGTAATCGTCCGCACCCATCTCGAGTCCGACGATGCGGTCGACATCCTCGCCCTTCGCGGTCAGCATGATGATCGGAACCATCTCGCCGGCCGAGCGCAGGCGCCGGCAGATCGCGAGCCCGTCCTCGCCCGGGAGCATCAGGTCGAGGACCAGGAGGCTCGGCGGATCGCGCTGCAGGCGGCGGTCGAGTTCGCGCGCGTCGGCGATCGACTTCACCTCGAACCCCTGACCCGACAGGTAGCGCGTCAGGAGGTCACGCAGCCGGACGTCGTCGTCGACGACGAGGATGCGCGGCGGCGATGGGACCTTGGCATTCATGCGTGATTGGAACGCGGGCCGCCAACGAAGGTCGCCGGGCGTTTGTAACCGATTGTAACGAGGAGCCACGGGTGAAACGTCCGGTTTCGGTCCGGCGCGAGCCCCGGGGAAACCCCCGGCCATGATCGTGGTCCGAATCATCGAGTCCGGCGCACGGTGCCGGCCGATTTCTCCCCGACGAAAGGACAGCACATGAATGCAGCCCATCTCCCGACGACCCGCCGACCGGGGCGGATCGCCGCCGCGATCCTCTTCGGCCTCGGCGTTGCCGTGGCTGGAAGCACCCAGGCGTTCGGACCCGGCCGTGGTCCCGCGGGCGGTCCGCCCGGCGGCCCCTCCATGTCGGGCGGCATGATCGAGCATGTGCTGGCCTCGATGAAGGACCGGCTCGCGCTCGACACCTCGCAGCAGGTGGCGTTCGACCGCATCCAGGCCCAGGCGATCGCGGCGCACGAGCAGGCGAACGCCGCGCGCACGAGCCTTCGCGCGAAGATGGACGCCGAACTCGCGAAGGCGGAGCCCGACCTCGCGGCGGTGGCGGCCGCGTTCGACTCCGCCGAGGAGCAGGGGCGCGCCGCCCGCCGCCAGGTCCGCGACCAGTGGCTCGCGTTCTACGGAAACCTGCGCGCCGACCAGAAGGCGATCGTGCGCGACACGATGCGCGATCGCCTGACCCGCATGGAAGACATGCACGAGCGCATGCGGGGACGCATGCAGCAGCACCGCCCGTCCTGATTCGCCGATCGCTCCATCGCCCGCCGCCGCGTTGCCCGCGCCGGCGGGCGCTTCGTTTCCGGGGCCTTCTGTCAGGTACAGGACGACGGCCGGTGGCGCCCCGCGATGGCTGGGCAATCGGTCAACGTCCGCACGCGCCCAGCGGCGTCGTCGTCGGCAAGCGCCCCGATGCGGCCCGCCGTATCGCAGGCGCCCCCACTTGCGTGCTACAGCGAATCGGATTAGGGTTATGACGTTGGCATAGAAGCGCCGCCGACGCCGAACCCTACGCCGATGCGCCCCAGGATCGAAGCCGCCTCGCTGCCGACGCTGCGCCACGACGCCCGGTTCGTGTCGGCGCCCGCCGGTTCCACCGCGCTGCGGGTCGCGTGCTGGGCGGCGGGCGTCGCAGCGTGGCTCGCGCTCGCCTTCGCGGCGGGCGCGGCAGGAATGGGAGCGGGCGTCGACGCCGTCGAGTCGGCGGCATCCCGATCCCCCGGGACGACGACGTGGTCGCGGCTCAAGCCGTCGGCGCCGTCGCCTTCGCGCGCGGCGCTCGGCCCGCTCGGTTCCGCTTCGTCTTCGCGCGGCGCGCGCACGAAGGCCGCGGACACGGTCGACGTCTACCGGATGTTCAACCGGTCGACCGGCGTGCATTTCTACACCGCGAGCCCCACGGAACGCGCATTCGTGCTCGCCACCTGGCCGCAGTTCGCCGACGAGGGCGCGGTGTGGCGCGCGCTCGGGGTCGCCGGCGGCGGCACCGTTCCGGTCTGGCGCTTCTTCAACCGCGACACCGGGGCGCACTTCTACACGACGAGCGACGCCGAACGCGCGCGCATCCTCGCGACCTGGCCGCAGTTCGCCGACGAGGGCGTCGCGTTCCACGCGTATCCGGGCGACGCGTTCGACCGCGTTGCGGTGCACCGCTTCTACAACGGACGGACCCGCACCCATTTCTACACCGCCGACGACGCGGAGCGCGCCCACGTCCTGCAGAACTACCCGTGGTTCGCCTACGAGGGCATCTCGTACTACGCGATCGCCCCGGTGCCGGGCGCCGCGGCGGCGGCGCGTCGCGACGCGTTCCGTCTCGTCGACCAGGCGACCTTCGGCGCCACGCCCGCCGAGGTCGATCGCGCGCTGGCGATGGGCGCTGCCGCGTGGGTCGACGACCAGCTCGCGAGACCGGCGACCGGATATCCGAAGACGACCTACTCGTACGAGTCGCTCGACGAGAGCGCCAACTGCTCGTTCTCGGCGGCGCGCGACACGCCGACCTACCGCTGTGCCATCGACCACCTGACGCTCTTCAAGCTGCGCTCGCAGTTCTTCACCAACGCGCTCTCGGGGCCGGACCAGCTCCGGCAGCGCGTCGCCTTCGCGCTGTCGCAGATCCTCGTCGTGTCCGGAATGAAGGACCCGGACATGGAGACCGCGTACGTCCAGGCGCGCTGGCACCAGATGCTCGCCGAGAACGCGTTCGGCAACTTCGAGGGCCTGCTCTACGCGGCGACGCTGTCTCCGGCGATGGGGCATTACCTCGACATGGTGAACAACGCCAAGGCCGATGCGGACGCGGGCACCGAGCCCAACGAGAACTACGCGCGCGAGGTGCTGCAGCTCTTCTCGATCGGGACCGTCGAACTCAAGCGCGACGGCACGCCGCTCCTCGATGCGTTGGGGCAGCCGATCCTGACCTACGGACAGCCGGAGGTGAAGGCGTTCGCGCGCGCGCTGACCGGATGGACCTACGCACCGTATCCCGGCACGCCGCCCAAGCACGACGAGGAGCAGCGCTACTACGGTGCGCCGATGGTGGCGAAGGCCAGGGAGCACGACACCGGCGCGAAGCGCCTGCTGTTCGGCATCGCGCTCCCCGCGGGCCAGGCGCCGGACGCCGACGTGCGCGGCGCGATCCGCAACATCTTCCTGCATCCGAACGTCGGTCCGTTCATCGGACGGCAGTTGATCCGCCATCTCGTCACCGGCTCCCCGTCGCCCGCCTACGTCGATCGCGTGGCGGCGGTATTCGACGACGACGGTGCCGGAATGCGCGGCAACCTGAAGGCGGTGGTGCGCGCGATCCTGCTCGATCCCGAGGCGCGCGCCTCGCCCGACGGCAACACGCGCTACGGACGCTTCCGCGAACCGGCGCTGTTCGTCACCGCCTTCCTGCGCGCGACCGGCGCGGCGAGCGACGGCATCGAGCTCGACGAGGTCACCCGCGCGATGGGCCAGAACCTGTACTACGCGCCGTCGGTGTTCAACTAC
>DAOMBL010000005.1:7038-21064 GCA_035427325.1 Casimicrobiaceae bacterium | reverse complement strand
CTGTCCTCTGACTTCTGTCCTCTGTCTCCTGGTGTCGGCCTGAAGGCCGACCCACAACAGGCGGTCCCACAGGAGGCCGACCCGCACCGCGCTGCTGTGGGTCGGGCTTCGGCCCGACGGGATGCATCGGAACATCTGCGTGTCGGTCTTCGGCCCGACACGAGAGCCGCTTCCCGGCGCACGATGCGCCGCCCCGGGAGTCGCCGGCGCGACTGTCCTCTGACTTCTGTCCTCTGTCTCCTGATGTCGGCCTGGAGGCCGACCGGCGGCTCAGCGCTTCGCGATCACCTCGACGCCACCCATGTAGGGCACGAGCGCACGCGGAACCTCGATGGATCCGTCGGCGCGCTGATAGTTCTCCATCACGGCGACGAGCGTGCGTCCGACGGCGAGGCCGGAGCCGTTGAGCGTGTGGACGAGTTCGGGCTTTCCCTGCGCATTGCGGAAGCGCGCCTGCATCCGCCGCGCCTGGAACGCCTCGCAGTTCGAGCAGGAACTGATCTCGCGATACGCATTCTGCGCGGGCAACCACACTTCCAGGTCGTAGGTCTTCGCCGACGCGAACCCGATATCCCCGGTGCACAGCGCCATCACGCGATAGGGCAGTTCGAGCCGCTGCAGGATCGCTTCGGCGTGGCGCGTCATCTCCTCCAGCGCCTCGTAGGAGCGCTCCGGATGGACGATCTGCACCATCTCGACCTTGTCGAACTGGTGCTGGCGGATCATGCCGCGCGTGTCCTTGCCGTAGCTGCCCGCTTCCGATCGGAAGCACGGCGTGTGCGCGGTGAGCCGCATCGGCAGCGCCTTCGCGTCCAGGATCTCGCCGCGCACCGTGTTGGTGAGCGTGATCTCGGAAGTGGAGATCAGGTAGAGCGGGTCGCCCTCGCCTTCCTGGCCGCCCTTCCGCACCGAGAACATGTCCGCTTCGAACTTCGGGAGCTGCGTGGTCCCGACGAGCGTCTCGGCGTTGACGATGTAGGGCGTATAGCATTCGACGTAGCCGTGCTCGCGCGTCTGGACGTCGAGCATGAACTGCGCGAGCGCGCGATGCAGGCGCGCGAGTTCGCCCCTGAGTAGCGAGAAGCGGGACCCCGAGAGCTTCGCGGCGGTCGCGAAGTCGAGGAGGCCCAGGCCTTCGCCGAGGTCGGTGTGGTCGCGAACGGCGAAACCGAAGGCGCGCGGCACGCCCCAGCGGCGCACCTCGACGTTTTCCTCCGATCCGCGGCCCTCGGGCACCGACGCGTGCGTCAGGTTCGGCAGGAGGAGCAGGAAGTCGCGCAGCTTCGCCTGGACGCGGTCGAGTTCGGCCTCGAGCGTCTTCAGCGCGTCGCCGGCGCCTGCGACCTCGGCGAGCAGCGCGGAGGCGTCGCCGCCCTTCGCCTTCGCCGCACCGATGTCCTTCGACAGCACGTTGCGGCGGTTCTGCAGTTCCTGGGTGCGAACCTGGATGTCCTTCCGTTCACGCTCGAGGGACTCGAACGCGGCCGTGTCGAGAGCTACGCCTCGCTTCGCGAGGCCGGCGGCGACGGACGCCAGGTCGTGACGGAACAGGCTGATGTCGAGCATGCCGCCATTGTAGCGCCTGCCCCCCTCGACCGGTCTCCGCGCCCGGCGGCCGCAGGCTCGTCAAGCCGGCGTGCCGCCGACCTGCTGCGCGTGCTGCTGCATCGCGTCGAGGGCGAGGAGCGAGTGCGCGTAGGCGCCGCCGCAACGCATCTCGGCCGCCACCCAGATCGCCTCCATGATCTCCTGCTCGGTCGCGCCCTTCATCAGCGCCTGCCGCGTGTGGCCGCGTATGCAATACGGACACTGCGTGACGTGCGCCACCGCAACCGCGATCAGCTCCTTGGTCTTCGACGGCAGCGCTCCGTCGGCGAAGACCTGCTGGCTGAAGGCACGGAACGCAGCGAGCGTCTCCGGGGCGAGCTCCCGTCGCTTCCGCGCGAGGTCCGCCGCCGCTTCGGGATACAGGGACCGTTCCATGCGAATTCCTCCTGTCGTGTGGATCGAGGGACGAGCTGACGCCGCGAGTCGCTCGCCCGTTAGCGCCGTCGCCACGCCGGGCGCTCGCCCGACCCGCCACGTCGCGCTGTCAGGACTCGCCGCCCGTGCGCGCCTTCGCGTCCCTGGACCGCAGCTCGGCGAGTCGATCGGCGATGCGCTTCTCGACGCCCCGATCGGTCGGCTCGTAGAACCTCGTATCCGGCATGCCGTCGGGCAGGTAGCGCTCGCCGGCCGCGTACCCGCCTTCCTCGTCGTGCGCGTACCGGTAGCCGGATCCGTAGTCGAGCGCCTTCATGAGCCTCGTCGGCGCATTGCGCAGGCGCAGCGGCACCGGTCGCGAGCCGTCCTTCGCGACGAACGCGCGCGCGGTGCCGTAGGCGCGGTACACCGCATTCGACTTCGGCGCGGTCGCCAGATAGATCACGCATTGGGCCAGCGCGAGCTCGCCTTCGGGGGAGCCCAGCCGCTCGTAGGTCTCGACCGCGGCGAGCGCGATCTCGATCGCGCGCGGATCGGCGAGCCCGATGTCCTCGTTCGCCATCCGAAGGATGCGCCGGCCGCAGTAGATCGGGTCCGCGCCGCCGTCGAGCATGCGCACGAGCCAGTAGAGCGCCGCGTCCGGGTCGGAGCCGCGCACCGACTTGTGCAGCGCGGAGATCTGGTCGTAGAACGCGTCGCCGCCCTTGTCGAAGCGCCGCAGGCTCCGCGCGATCGTCTGCTCGACGAAGGCGACGTCGATCGAGGCGCGCGCCGCGTCCGCAGCCGCGACCGCGAGCTGTTCGACGAGGTTGATCAGGCGGCGGCCGTCGCCATCCGCGTACGCGACCAACGCGTCGCGCGCCGCCGCGTCGACCGTCGAATGCGGCATCGCGGCCGCGATCGCGCGGCCGAAGAGCGCACCCAGGTCGTCGCCGGCCAGCGGCTCCAGCACATAGACCGCCGCGCGCGAGAGCAACGCGGAGTTCACCTCGAAGCTCGGGTTCTCGGTGGTCGCGCCGATGAACGTGACCACCCCCTGCTCGACCCAGGGGAGGAACGCGTCCTGCTGCGCCTTGTTGAAGCGGTGCACCTCGTCGACGAACAGGATCGTCGGCCGCCCGGACTGCGCGCGGACGAGTTCCGCGCGCTGCACGGCGTCGCGGATCTCCTTCACGCCCGCGAGCACCGCCGAGAGCGCGACGAACTCGGCGTTGAACGCGTCCGCCATCAGGCGCGCGAGGGTCGTCTTGCCCGACCCCGGCGGCCCCCACAGGATCATCGAGTGGAGTCGCCCGGCGTGAAAGGCGACCGCGAGCGGCTTGCCCGGACCGAGGAGATGGCGCTGGCCCACGACCTCGCCGATCGAACGCGGCCGCAGGCGCTCGGCGAGCGGCGCATCCGGCGGAGACGGGGGGGCGAACAGGTCGGACACCGGGATCGCGTGGCGCACGGGCAAAAGCCCATGATAGCGAACGCGGGTTGCCCACGCCGGTACAGTGACTCCTTCCGCCGCAGAGCGCAGCCGTCCGGGTTCCATGGCCACCATGGCGCATCGTTGGCAAGTCCTCCTTTGGGCTGGAGCGCTCGCGGCGATGGTGCTGCCCGCGACGGCATTCGACCTGCAGGGGCACCGCGGTGCACGCGGTCTCCGGCCGGAGAACACGCTCGCCGGCTTCGGCAAGGCGCTCGAGATCGGCGTCACGACGCTCGAGACCGACCTCGCGGTCACGAAGGACGGCGTCGTGGTGATCTCGCACGATCCCACCCTCCATCCGGCGCTCGTTCGCGGACCCAGCGGATTCTGGCTCTCGGCGCGCGGCCCGGCGATCCGCACCCTCACGCTCGCCGAACTCAAGACCTACGATGTCGGCCGCGTCAACCCGACGACCTCCTACGGCAAGCAGTGGCCGCTGCAGTTCCCGTCGGACGGCGAGCGCATCCCGACGCTCGCCGAGTTCTTCGCGTTCGTGAACGCGCGCGACCCGAAGGTTCGCTTCAACCTCGAGATCAAGATCACGCCGACCTCCGGCGAGGATGTCGTCGAGCCGGAGGCCTTCGTCGACCTCGCCGTCGCGGAGATCCGCCGGGCCGGCGTCGTCGATCGCACGACGCTGCAGTCGTTCGACTGGCGCGCGCTCCTCGTCTCGAAGCGCGTCGCGCCGGAACTCGCAACGGCCTGCCTCACCGCGCAGTTCCCGAACTTCGACACGGTGAAGCCCGACGCGACCGGGCGCTCGCCGTGGCAGGGGGGGCTCGTGCCGACGGAGCACGGCGGCTCGCTTCCGCGCCTCGTGAAGGCGGCGGGTTGCCGCATCTGGTCGGCGAACCTCGCCAGCCTGTCGGTCGAACTCGTGGGGGAGGCGCATGCGCTCGGCCTCGAGGTGCTGGCCTGGACGGTGAACGAGGCGGCGGACATGAAGCGCGCGATCGATCTCGGCGTCGACGGACTCATCACCGACTACCCGGACCGCGCGCGGCAGGTGCTCGCCGAGCGCGGGATCGCCCTGTCGCGTTGACGCGGCACCGGACGCCGGCAGCCGTGCGGCGATGCCGGTAGACTTCCGTGCCCACGGGCCACCGCACATTCCGATTCCGACCGATCGAACGACATGAACTTCACCGAACCCCTGCGCGAGCACGCCCGCCGCGAACCGGATGGCGTCGCCGTGATCCTGGCGAGCGGACAGGCAGTCGACGACGCGACGCTCGACGCCACGGTCGATGCCGTCGGTCGGCGCCTCATCGCCGCCGGCGTCCAACCGGGCGACGTCGTCGCCCTGTCCGCCAGGAGACACTGGCGAACGATCCTCCTCACGCTGGCTCTGGGGAGGATCGGTGCATCGGCCGCGCCCCGCGGGCACCCCACCGAACTCGCGCGAGCCGCGATCGAATTCGATGCGAATGCGTCGCCGCCGTCGCTGCCGCTCATTCCCACCGGACGCGACTGGTACCAGCCCGTTCGGCGTGCGGGCGACCTCGGCCCGCTGACGCCGCATGGAGACTCGAACACGATCGCGGTCCATTTCCCCTCGTCCGGCACCACGGGTGCCGCCAAGAGCATCATGGTGACGCACGATGCGCTCGCCCACCGCGTCGCGTCCACCCGGCAGGGCATTCCGCTGCCGCCGCGGGCGCGCACGATGTGCATCGCGAGCCCGGGATCGGGTTACGGCTTCCTGTGCGTGCTGCGTACGCTGTGGGACGGAGGGACGCTGGTGCTGTCCAACGGGCCCGCCGACGCCTCCGCGCAGCCCGCCGCGCACCGCGTCGAGCACCTGACCGGAATGCCCTATTGGCTCGACGCGATCGCGACGGCGATGTCGCCGGGAGCATCCCGGACTCCGGCGCTGCAGTCGGTCGCCTTCGCCGGCGGAGCGATGCCGGAGGCGATGGCCGACCGGATCCGCGAGCGCCTGTGCGAACGCATCGAGTGCGTGTACGGCGCGACGGAGATCGGTTGCGCGGCGACCGGCGACATGCGCGAACTCCGGTCCGTGGAAGGAGCGGTCGGCCGTGCGGTGGCCGGCGTGCGCGTCGATGCCGTCGACGATCTCGGCAACGCGTTGCCCGCCGGGGCGAGCGGCCGACTGCGACTTTCCGGTCCCGGCGTGGCGCAGGGGTACGCCGGCATCGCGTCCGACGCGTTCAAAGGCGACGCGTTCACCACGACCGACTTGGGCTCCGTGGGCGAGGATGGCATCGTGCGACTCGAAGGAAGGACGTCCGATGCCATCGACATCGCCGGCGTGCGCGTGATGCCCGGACCGATCGAGGAAGCCCTGTTCGCGGTTCCCGGGGTGCGCGACGCCGCGGTCGTCGGGCGCACCGGGCCGACAGGCAGCCCGCAGGTCTGGGCCGCCATCGTCGCAGCGCGCGAGATCAGCCTGGACGCCATCGAGCGATCGCTCGCCGCCCGTCGCGTCAGGGCTCGTCCGTCCGTGGTCGCGCGCGTACCGAGAATCCCGCGCAACGACGCCGGCAAGGTCGATCGGAACGCGCTGGAGGCCCTCCTCTCCGCAGGAACGCACAGGCGGTCCTGAGCCCAGCGCGTTCGGACGCCGCCGGCGACTGGCGCGACGACGCGGTCCCGGGCGACCGCTCCCGCAGGGACGCCCTGAACACCTGCGCGATGCACGCCGCGATCGCGGAAGGGGGCGTCCGCAGCAGTGCGCACATGGTCGCGTTCCCGGCTCCTTCGGTCCCCCAGGTTGTCGCGTTTGCGCAACTCCGGACGACCTCGACGCTCGCAGGCACGCTCCCGCCCCCGCCCGCCGTTTGACCGCGCGGCGGCCATCGGGTAGCGTCGCGCATCGTTTCGATCCGTCAGGGTAGCCGGACCATGAGACCTCGCATTGCAGCCGTCCTGGGCGCAATCCTGCTCGCAAGCGTCCCCGCGCTCGCACAGAACCTCGTCGTCAACGGGTCGTTCGAGAATCCGGCCTATTCCGCCGGAGCCAACTACCCGGTCGCAGTGACGGGCTGGTCGATCACCCCGGATTCCGGATTCGAAGTCTGGAACAACTTCCAGGGACCGGGAGCGGACGGATCCCAGTATCTCGAACTCGACGTCTACACCTGCAATACGATTTCGCAGGCCGTTCCGACGATCCCCGGGCATGTGTACGACGTACGGTATGCGTTCGGCGGGCGCCCCGGGGTCGCCGACAATCAGGTCGTCGTGCGCTGGAACGGGACCCAGATCAGCAGCGCGTCCGCGGACGGCACCGGCCAGACGGCGGTGATCTGGACCTACTACAACGCGGTGGCGACGGCCACGAGCAGCTCGAGCACGCTCACGTTCACCAATGTCGATGCCTGCGACGCCCTTGGCGCCATGCTCGACGACGTGTCGGTGGTGGACCGTGGCGCACCCATCGCGACGGTGGTTCCGACGCTCGACCCGCGCCTCCTGGCGGCGCTCGCCGCCGCGCTCGCGATGGCGGCCCTCGTCCTGCTGCGCCGCGCTCGCTGAAGCATGGCGCCCGGTGTCGTCGCCGGGCGCGCTCAGCGCCGCGCGGTGACGACGTCGGCGCCCTGCGGCGGCACGAACCGGAAAAGATCCTGCGCGAGCGTGACGTTGCGCTCGAAGCGCTCGAAGTCGAGCCGCGTGCTCTGCCCGAACGCGTCGGTGAGTTCCATCGCGCGTGGCAGTTGGTCGCGAAAGCCGATCCGCACCCTCGTGAATGACGACTCGGGGGCCTTTGGCGTTGCCTCGACCCAGGCCAGGCCGTCGGCAAAGCCGCCGTCGGCCAGCGTGAAGTTGCGTTCGAGCGCGTTGTCGCCCGCGAGCAAGGCGGCCGGGGTCGCGCCCAGCGCAGCGTCGAGTTCGCGCACGATCACCTGGTTCAAGTCCTTGTCGTAGATCCAGACCTTCGCGCCGTCCCCGACCACGAGCTGCTCCCAGGGTTTCTCGTAGGCCCAGCGAAACCTGCCCGGCCGGGCGAACGCGAACGTGCCGGTCGACACCTGCTGGCCGCGCGCGTTCTTCCCCGTCACGACCTGACGGAAGGTGGCTCGGCCGTTCTTCGCGCCGTCGAGAAACGCGTGCAGCTCCTCGATGCCACCGGCGCTCGCACCGCCGGCGGTGAGCGCAACGAGGAGTGCGGCCGCGATGCGGGTCATCGCGGCGCGCCCGGCTCGGTGCCGGGGATGTTGGCGAGGCAGTTGCCCACCGGATCGAGGATCACGTAGGTGTGGGTCAGTGCGGCCCAGTCGTGCGCATTCGGGCGCTCGCGGTACTGGTGGACGTAGATCCGCCAGCTGTCGTAGAAGTTCTCGGTCACGAGGTCGCAGCCGCGAACCGACGGCGACGGACCGCAGAATCCGTCGGGAACGAGGCGCAGCGCGATGCGCTCGGCGCCGGCGGCGTCGATCCGCGGCGAGGTCCCCGGAAGCGAGCGCGGGCAGTAGCGGTCGCCGTCGCGGTAGGTCTCGACCGGGCCGGCGAGTGTCGTCGCGGCGGCAAGCGAGAGCGCCAGAAGAAGCGTCGGCCTGAAGGCCGACCCACGGCATCGCGCCTGTCCCGACGGCATCGGCCTGAAGGCCGACCCACGGCATCCCGCCTGTCCCGACGGCATCGGCCTGAAGGCCGACCCACGGCATCGCGCCTGTCCCGACGGCATCGGCCTGAAGGCCGACCCGGGACGGAACGCCTGTGGGTCGGCCTTCAGGCCGACATGGCTCGCCGTTGGGCAATCCGCCATGGACTTCATTCCTTCGGAGCCGGCGCGAGGACTTCGCGGTTGCCGTTCGCCTGCATCGGCGACACGAGGCCGGCCCGCTCCATCTGCTCGATCAGCCGCGCCGCCCGGTTGTAGCCGATGCGCAGGTGCCGCTGCACGAGCGAGATCGACGGCCGGCGCGTCTTGAGGACGACCGCGACCGCCTGGTCGTACATCGGGTCGGACTCCGGGTCCCCACCCTCCACCGACACGCCCGGCTCGCCTTCCGCGCTGCCTCCTTCGAGCAGGCCTTCCACGTACTGCGGCTCGCCCTGCGCCTTCAGGTGCTCCACGACGCGGTGCACCTCGCCGTCCGAGACGAAGGCTCCGTGGACGCGCTGCGGATAGCCGGTGCCCGGTGGCAGGTAGAGCATGTCGCCCTGCCCGAGGAGCGTCTCCGCACCCATCTGGTCGAGGATCGTGCGGGAGTCGACCTTGCTCGCGACCTGGAACGCGATGCGCGACGGGATGTTCGCCTTGATGAGGCCGGTGATGACATCGACGGAGGGTCGCTGCGTCGCTAGGATCAGGTGGATGCCGGCGGCGCGCGCCTTCTGAGCGATGCGCGCGATCAGTTCCTCGATCTTCTTGCCGGTGACCATCATCAGGTCGGCGAGTTCGTCGACGACGACGACGACGAGCGGCATCTCCTCGAGCGGTTCGGGCGCGTCCGGCGTGAGCGAGAACGGATTCGCGAGCGGCTTGCCGGATTTCTTCGCCTCGGCGACCTTCTGGTTGTACCCGGCGAGGTTGCGCACACCGAGCTGGCTCATCAGCCGGTAGCGGCGCTCCATCTCGCCCACGCACCAGTTGAGCGCGTTGGGCGCGAGCTTCATGTCGGTGACGACCGGCGCGAGCAGGTGCGGGATGCCCTCGTAGACCGACAGTTCGAGCATCTTCGGGTCGATCAGGATCAGGCGGACGTCGCGCGGCTCGGCCTTGTAGAGCAGCGACAGGATCATCGCGTTGACCGCGACCGACTTGCCCGAACCGGTGGTTCCCGCGACCATCAGGTGCGGCATGCGCGCGAGGTCGGCGACGACCGGCTTGCCCGCGATGTCCTTCCCCAGCGCGAGCGTGAGCTTGCCGGCGGCGTCGTGGTAGGTCTGCGACGCGAGGATCTCGACCAGTTTCACGACTTGACGCTTCGCGTTCGGCAACTCGAGCGCCATGCAGCTCTTGCCGGGGATGGTCTCGACCACGCGGATCGACACGACGGAGAGCGCGCGGGCGAGGTCGCGGATCAGGTTGACGATCTGGCTGCCCTTCACGCCGACCGCCGGCTCGATCTCGTAGCGCGTGATCACCGGGCCCGGATACGCCGCGAGGACCTTCGCGGCGACACCGAAGTCGGCGAGCTTGCGCTCGATCAGGCGCGAGGTGAATTCGAGCGTCTCGGCCGCCACCAGCTCGCCGCCCGACGGTGCGTCCTCGAGGAGCGAGAGCGCGGGCAACGGGGAATCCGGCATTTCGGTGAAGAGTGGCCGCTGCTTTTCGCGGACAACGCGCTCCGACTTCGGCGGCGGCGGCGGCGGCGGCACGACCAGCACCGGCTCCCGCTCGACCACCGCCTCGCGCGAACGCTCGACCACGGCCTCGCGTTCGGCGGTCGCCCGTTCTCCGATGCGCCGATCCTCGCGTTCCTCGCGCTTGCGCCGGATCCACGCGATCCCGCCCTCCAGCGCGGCGCCGATGCGCTCCATCAGCTTGAGCCACGAGATCCCGCTGAACAGCGAGAAGCCCCCGAGGAACGCCGCCACGAGGAGGAGCGTCGCCCCGTTGTAGCCGAGTGCGCGCGCGAGGAACGATCCGAGCGCGTCGCCCAGCGCACCGCCCGGGACGAGCGGCAGCTTCGCCGGGGACTGCCAGAATCGGAGGGCCTCGATCGCCGACGACGAAACCAGGACCGTCGCGAAGCCGGCGAGCGCGAGGGTGCGCGGATGCTCGTTCTCGAGTTCCGGGCGCGCGATCCGCCGGAACGACGCGATGACGATCGCGACGCCCGCGGCGACGAACCACCAGGCCGAGAGACCGAGCAGGTAGAGCAGGAAATCCGCGAGCCAGGCGCCGATCGCTCCACCCCGGTTGCGGATCGGCGAACCGTCGCCGGAGTAGGACCACGCGGGGTCGCCCGGCGAATAGCTCGCGAGAACGAGCGCGACGTATGCGAGCAGCGCGACCAGCGCGAACCAGATCGATTCGCGGACGAGGCGCGCGAACTTCGGCGGCAGACCCGCACGTTCGGCGATCGGCGGCGCCCGCTTGGCCTGCGCTGCTGTCTTATTCAAAAACATAGTGTTACAGCATATTGTTAGTACTGTACATCATACAACGACCTCGCGCTCGCGCGAGGCGAGCACGCCGGAGCAGCGGTTGCGGCGAATCCGACCGGCCCCATCTCACGTCGTGGGATCGGCGCGCTCGCGATCGTGCGTGTGCGCCGGGGACAATGCGCGTCGTGGACTAGAATGACGCGTCGCAGCGAAACCGAGCACGAGGATGAACACCAAGCACGCCCGACTCCTGATCCTGGGTTCCGGCCCCGCCGGATGGTCCGCGGCAGTATACGCCGCGCGCGCGAACCTGAAGCCGGTGGTCACCACCGGGATCGCGCAGGGCGGACAGGTGATGACGACCACCGATGTCGACAACTGGCCGGCCGACCCCGACGGCGTCCAGGGTCCGGAACTCATGGCCCGCTTCCAGAAGCACGCCGAGCGCTTCGAGACGGAGGTGGTGTTCGACCACAACCGGGGGGTGGACCTGAGGGAGTGGCCGTTCAGGCTTACGGGGGACAGTGCGACCTAAACCTGCGACGCGCTGATCGTCGCCACGGGCGCTTCGGCGCGCTATCTCGGGCTCCCGTCCGAGCAGGCATTCATGGGCAAGGGCGTGTCGGCCTGCGCGACCTGCGACGGCTTCTTCTACAAGAACCAGGACGTGGTCGTGGTCGGCGGGGGCAACACCGCGGTCGAGGAAGCGCTCTACCTGTCGAACATCGCCCGCACCGTGACCGTCGTCCACCGCCGCGACCGCTTCCGCGCCGAGGCGATTCTCGTCGACCGCCTGCTCGCCAAGACCGAGAGTGGCAACGTGCGCGTGATCTGGAATCACGTGGTGGACGAGGTCCTGGGCGACGCGACCGGCGTGACCGGCGTGCGCCTCAAGGCCCGCGAGGGCAGCGCGACGCAGGTGGTCGCGGCCCACGGACTCTTCGTCGCGATCGGCCACACGCCGAACACCCAGATCTTCGAAGGCCAGCTCGCGATGGCGGGCGGCTACATCAAGGTGAAGAGCGGCACCGACGGCAATGCGACCGCGACGAGCGTGCCCGGCGTCTTCGCCGCCGGCGACGTCGCCGACCACGTGTACCGGCAGGCCGTCACCTCGGCGGGAACGGGATGCATGGCCGCGCTCGACGCCGAAGCGTTCCTGGAGTCCGTCGGAGCGAGCGAAGCGGCTGGAAAGGCGGTCGCTGCGGCCGCGACGGCATCCGCGGTTCGCTGATCCTGCGGGTCGGACTTCAGCCCGACAAGCACATCGCTGCGCTGTGGGTCGGGCTTCAGCCCGACGCTCTTCGCTTCGAACCGGCACACCCCGTCGGCCTGAAGGCCGACCCACACCCCCTCCGCCGTGGGTCGGGCTTCAGCCCGACGGGGTTCGTGCCCATTGGCAGGAAAGGCGTCGGCCTGAAGGCCGACCCACAGAGGTTCCAGCAAGACCCACAGAGGTTCCAGCAAGATCCACAGAGGTTCCAGCACGAACCACGGGATCGGATGCATCGTCACCGACGCGCGGTTGACGCCGGACCCCGGAGGCCGTGAGACTGCCGGCGGGCGGATGTCGATGCCGTGTGTTCGACGCGCCCTCCCCGAGCACGCGATATCGATCCTGCCCGCACGCGACCTGCCGCATGGCCAAACTCTCCGACCTGAAGGCACTGCTCGACGCCAGGCGTTCAACGGAGCCCCCTGCCAGGGAGGCGCCGCCTGCGGCCTCGCGCGCGTTCGCCCCCGCGCCGCGCCGGACGATCGCCGCGTCGAAGCATGCGGCGGGCGACCTCGACCTCGGCGCCGCCTTCGCCGACGTCGCGCCGCTGAAACCCGCCAATCGCGCGCGGATCGCGCGTGCGGCTCCGTCGCCGGTCCCGCGGCAGCGCATAGCCGACGAGCGCGACGCGCTCGAGGCGTCCAAGTACGGAGCGGAGCCGGCACCGCACACCTGGGACATCGGGCAGGAACTCGAAGGCGAGCAGACCTGGCTGCGCAAGGGCCTCGGCACCGACGTGCTCGCGAAGCTGCGACGCGGGCAGTGGTCGGTCCAGGCGGAACTCGACCTGCATGGCCACGACTCGGACGCCGCCCACGATGCGCTCGTCGACTTCCTCGAGGAGGCCCGCAGCGCGGGCTTCCGTTGTGTGCGGGTGATTCACGGCAAGGGCCTCACGTCGCCCAACCGCGAGCCGGTGCTGAAAGGCAAGGTCCGGCGCTGGCTCGCGCGTCGGGACGACGTGCTCGCGTACTGCGAGGCGCCGCGCCACGCCGGAGGGGGCGGTGCCGTGCTGGTGCTTCTGAGGGGTCGCTGACGTGAAGCACGCCGCGCTCGCACTCCTTCTCACCGCGATGTCGCCGCTTGCGTATGCGCTCGATGCGCTTCCCGGCGCGAAGAACATCGCGTTCGCCGACAAGCGCCTCGGCCTCGCCGACCAGGGCAAGACCCCGGCGGAGCGATGGCGGGAGTACCTGCCCACGGGCGAGACCCTCGCGCGCTGGACCGCGCTCGCGTCGATCCGCGAGTACCCCGGCCACGCCGATCCGAAGGCACTCGCCGGCGAACTCGTGCGCGCGCTGAAGCGAAGCACGCCCGACGCACCGATGGCGCTCCTCGAGCATCCCGGATCGGGCGACGTGATCGTCGATTTCATCACCTGGCCGCCCGATCGCGCGTTCGTCGAATTCAACCTGTTTCGCTATGGCAGGCGCGAGGGCGGCGGCGTGGTCGCGCACCAGTACGCGAAGCGCGCCTACGGCGATCCGGGCGACTTCCTGCGCCGGCTCAAGACCGAGCGGCCGAAGCTCGTCGACGAGATGGCGAAGAACGGCCTGCGGCCGGCGCGCTGACGTCCAGCGCCGCGCGAACAGGAGAAGCGCGACACCCGTCAGAGGACGCGGTGGTCGAGCGCGGGGAGCCGAGCCCGCACCTCGGCGATCCTCGCAGCATCGATCTCGCCGACGACGATGCCCGGGCCGTCTTCGATGCGCTCCGCGACGATCTCGCCCCAGGGATCGACGAGCAGCGAGTGCCCGTAGGTCCGCCGGCCGTTCGCGTGCACGCCGCCCTGCGCCGCCGCCAGGACGAACGACTGGTTCTCGACCGCGCGCGCGCGGAGCAGGAGGTGCCAGTGGGCGCTTCCGGTCGTGTGCGTGAATGCCGACGGCACGACGATCAGGTCGGAGGCCCCGAGCGACCGGTAGAGTTCCGGAAACCGCAGGTCGTAGCAGATCGACAGCGCCACGCGCATGCCGAGCGTGAGACACGCGACCGGTTCGCTGCCGGGCTCGATCGTGCGCGTTTCGTCGTAGGCCTCCTCGCCCTGCGCGAAACGGAACAGGTGGATCTTGTCGTAGCGCGCGACGCGCGCACCGTCCGGTCCGTAGACGAGGCAGGCGCTGCGCACCCGGGACGGGTCGTCGCAGGCGATCGGTACGCTGCCGCCGATGAGCACGATACCGTGCGCGCGCGCCGTCTCCGACAGGAACGACTGCTGCGGCCCGACGCCGTCGCGCTCGCCCGCGAGCCTCTTGTCGGTCGCGCCCCCCCCG
>DAOMBL010000005.1:0-7028 GCA_035427325.1 Casimicrobiaceae bacterium | reverse complement strand
TAGAGAGGGAGAAGAGGGACGGGGGGGCGAGAAACGAGGATCCCGAAGTACTCTGGCAACAGCACGAGTCCGGCGCCCGCGCGCGCCGCGGCCGCCACGAGGTCGCGTGCCTGCGCGAGGTTGCCGGCGACATCGCCGCCGGACACCGTCTGCACCGCCGCGACCCGAATCGCCCCCTTCATCGCGGAGGTGGCGCGGTGGCTGACGGAGCCGCCACCGGATCTGCAGGGGTGGCGACCGGGGCTTTCGCGGCTGACTGCGCGTCGGGGGCGGCCGTCAGCGCCTGCGTCCCGACGCGCTCGACGATCGGATCGCTCCAGGAGCCGGTGACCCGGTAGTCGTAGCTGAAGATCTGGTCGAGCGGATTGTTCATCACGTTCTGCGCGAGCAGCGTGCCCGCGCCGACCGCCGCGGCGACGAGCGGGTTCGCCGCGAGCAGCAGCATCGCGGCACCTGCCGTACCTGCGGAGATCGTCGCCGAGAGCGCGGGTTTCACGCGAACGGCGAGATCCTGCGTCTCGCGCGCGAGATCGATGCGGCCGCGGATCGTGACCTGCGCCGCCGGGCCCCGGAATTCGAGCGTCTCGGTCGACATGACGCCACCGGCGATCGTGGCCTCGCCGGTGATCCGGTCGAACGCGAAGCCCTCGCTGAAGACGTCGCGGAAGTCGAGCGTGATGCGCCTCGGCAGCGCCTGCAGCGACAGCACGCCGAGGAGCCGCCCGATGCCAGGGTCGATCTGCAGGAACTGCCCGGCACCGGTCTCGATCTTGAGCGATCCGGAAAGCGCAGCGGGCTCGAAGTCGGAAGGCGCACCGGCCCACTCGAGCTTGCCGCCGAGCGTGGTGGGGGCGCCGCGCACCAGTCCCGGGTACCCGAACTTCGCGAGCATCGCGTCGGCGTCCTCGGCCTTGAGCGAAACGTCGAAGTGCGTCCGCTGCCCGGCGCCGCTGCCGCGCCACCAGCCGTCCGCCTCGATCCGGCCGGCGGGGCTCGAAAGCACGAGTTTCGAGATCCGCCAGTCGGCGCCCTGCGGACTCGCGGCGAGTTCGAGGCGACCGAGGTCGCGACCGCCCGAAACGAGCGACTCGCTCCGCACGTCGATCTCCGGCCACGGATTCTTCGCGTCGTCGGGGCGTACGCGCGGCCCCGTCTCCGCGCCCCGCCAGGGCGTCAGCTCGCCGGCTCCCGGCGTCGACATTCGCGCGAGCCGGGCGACCAGGCGCCCGTTCGGCGCCGCGGGCGTCGCGCCCTGCCAGTCCGCCGTGCCCGCAGCCTCGCGCGACTGGAGCTGGACGCGCCAGTCGTCGCCACTCGCTCGCAGCGAGGCCTTCACCTCGTTGAACTTCCGGCCGAACGCGCCGAGCACACCGACGTCGAGGTCGATGCCCATCACCGCGGGCATCGAAGCCGCCGCCTGCGCGCCGTCGCGCTCCATCACCTGGGCGCGCAACGCAAGCCAGTCGGCGACGTTGAGCGTCGGAAGGTCGCCGCGCACCCAGACGCCCTTTCGTCCTGCGTCGGCACTCTGCTGCGTCGCGCGGCCGAGCAGCACCAGCACGCGCTCCGGCGCGAGCCTGCCCGCCGCGAGCTGGCGCTTGACGACGACCTGGCCGGCGCGCGCGAGTTCGAAACGCAGCGTGTCGCCGCCGCCTTGCGCATCGGGCCGACGCTCGACACGCAGTGCCGCGGCCTCTCCCGCGGTCTTGCCGACCGGCGCAGGCAGGTCGATCTCGACGCCCCGGAGCGTCGACTCGAGCGTCCACTGCGGCGCTCCGCCGCGATCGTCGAGCGCCAGCGTCCAGTCGGCCATGCCGGACAGGCGACCCCCGATCCCGGCGGGCAGTTCGTCGCGCAGGGCGAGCATGCTGGCATTGCCTTGCGCGGTCATGCGTACGCCTCCCCCGCCGGTCGTCATCGAGAACTTCAACGGCCCGCCGAAGGCCTTCGCGGCCGCATCGGTCGTGCTCACGCCCCGCTCCGTCACCAGGAAGCGCGCGTTGACGTCGGCGAGCGTCGGAACGCCCGGGAGCGTGAACGTGTTGTTCTCGACCGCGAACTCGCCCGCAACCGTCGTGGACGCGGCGGCACCGAGCGGCAGGTCGAACCGCAGCTTCAGGCGGGCATTGCCCGTCGCCTGCGCGCCCTCGAGCGCATGCCGGGTCCACTCGGCGATCGGACTCTGCGCGACGAACGCGATGAACTCGGTCGTCGGTCCGGTCGCCGTGCCTTCGACGGCGAGCACCGGCGTGTCCGCGGAGAGATCGGCGATCCTCACGCGCGTGGGCCCCACGTCGGCGCCGAGGATGCGCGCCCGCTTCGCCGCGACGGTGAGCGAGGTGCCCTCGAACCGGACCTCGGTATCGATGTCGCGGATCTCCGGCCAGCCCTGCGCGTAGGCGAGGCCGCCGCCCCGCACGCTGGTCGTCACGGCGAACCTGCCCTCGCGTGGATCCCGGAACGGAAACTTCGCGAGATCGCCCTGGATCTCGACCCGGGCGCCGTCGACGCTGCCAGCGGTGAGCGAGGTTCGGAGCCATTCGCGCAGCCCCTCGCCGGTGGTCCGGGGCAGGTAGCGCGCGATCGAGCTCCGCTCGATCCTGTTGACCTGCGCCTTGAGGTCCAGCTGGCCTGGACCTGCTCCCGACGCGCGCCAGGACGCGTGCACGGTGCCAGCGGCATCGGGACTCGCGAACGCGAGGGCCTCGACATCGACGCTGTCGAGCATGCCGCGCCAGCGCACCACCCCGTTCAGCGTGTCGAACTGGATCGGCGAGGAATACCACCGTGGCATGGCGACCGCCGTCCGGCGGCTCGCGATCCGCGCGACCCCGCCTCGCTCGTCGGCCTGGATCCGCGCGGAGAATCCGCTGACGCCGGGCGTGCCGCCGACCGGTGCAACGGCCAGCTCGACCGCCTCCGCCTCCGCCGCGAAGGTTCTCGGCGCGTCGATGGGACCCTCCCAGCGGTAGCGGGCGTCGCGCAGCGTGCCGCGCGGGGCGAACTGCGCGAGTTCCGCGCGCCAGGACGCGGGCATCGGCACGCTCGCCGCGATCGCGGCGAGCGATGCGAGGTCGAGCCGGTCCACGCTCCCGCGCCCGCTGCGGTACTCGCCGTTCCCGGCCACCGACGCCTCGAACGTGAAGTCGATCGGCGTCACGACGGCGCCTTCGCGCGCGACCATCGACAGTTCCTCCGTCGCGACGCGCCGAGTCGCGCCGTCGGCGCGCCACGCGACGCGCCCGCCGATGCGCCGGAGTTCGAGCGGCGCCAGGCCCTTCTCGAGCACGGTGCGGACCTCCTCGAGTTCGACGTCCGCGGTCAGCTCCCGCAGCCGTCCCGCGCCGGTCTCGGCCCATATCCGGACGGCTCCACGCCCCTCCTCGACCTTCACCGGCCACGGGATCCATTCGGCGAGCGCGGCCAGGTCCGCGTAGTCGAGGCGCAGGTAGAAACGCCCGTCGATGGTGTTCCAGTCGAGCGTCTTCGCGTCGACGAGGTCGGCGCGGAAATCGATCGGCGCGGCGAGTTCAGGGGGCGGAGTGCCCCGAAGCCCGATCCGGTGGTGCGTCGAGCCGAGCGGGTGCTCGAGCTTGAATTCCACGTCGTCGAGCACGACCTGCGGCCTGCCATGTGCCTCGTCGTTCCAGACCACGAGCGCGCCGTGGATCGCGATCGCGCGCTGCTTCAGCAGCCACTCGACGAAGCGCCCGCCGCCCGCATCGTCGGAAGGATCGAATTCGACTCCGGCCACGCGAAATCGTCCGTCGCGAAGTCGGGTGACCATGAGTTCGGGCCGCTCGATCGAGAACTGCTTGAGGCGCGGCTCCAGTGCCACGAGCGACAGCCACGAGACGGTGGCCGAGACGCTCGGCAGGTAGAGATCCGGCCGGTCGCCGGCATCGCTCCCGTTCGCGCGCACCCGCAGCCCGATGACGTCGACCGCCGGGTTCCAGCCGTCCCAGCTGGTCGCGAGGCGCTCGATCGTGACCGGCGCGCCCAGCAACTGCGACAGCCGCTCGGCGACCTGCGGACCGTACCGCTCGGCGTGCGGCAGCAGCACGAACCGCACGAGGAGGAGCGCGGCGCAGGCGAGCGCGACCAGGATCGCGAGCGCGCTCCCGGAGAACGCGACGAGGCGCCAGAAGCGCGAACGTCGTGCGACGGTCTCGCCGGCGGGTGCGGGAGCGGCAGGCATAATGGGCGTGGCCGGTTCGGGATTCTATCGGATCGACCCTGACCAGCCGGTTCCGTTCCGCATCGCCGCATGCAGCTTGACGACGCTCTCGCCTACAGCCACTACGCCAGCCGCCTGATCGCGGCGGACCCTGCCCTCGGCGACGAACTCCGCGCGAGCCTCGAGGCGCCCTTCGACTGGCCCTCCGCCCGATCCCGGATCGGCGCGACCGTCGCGGACGACGGCGCCACCGACGCGATCGGACCGGCGCTTCGTTCGCTTCGGGCGCGCGTCTTCCTGCACACGCTCGCCCGCGACCTGACCGGCCGAGCGGCCCTCGACGAAGTCTGCGGGGCCGTCACCACGCTCGCCGAGGTCGCGATCGACGCGGCGGCGGCGGTCGCGCGGCGCGACCTCGTCCTGCGCCACGGCGAGCCGCTGGGCGAGGAGTCCGGCGCGCCGCAGCCCTTCGTGGTCGTCGGCATGGGCAAGCTCGGCGGCGCCGAGCTGAACGTGAGTTCCGACATCGACCTCGTGTTCCTCTATCCGGAGGAAGGCGAGACCGATGGCGCGCGCCCGATCTCGAACCGCGAATTCTTCGAGCGCCTCGGGCGCCGGATGAACACCGTGCTCTCCGACCTGACGCAGGACGGCTACGTGTTCCGCGTCGACATGCGTCTTCGCCCCTATGGCGAATCGGGGCCGCTCGCGCTGCCGTACTCCGGACTCGAGACCTACCTCGTCACGCAGGGCCGCGCCTGGGAGCGCTACGCGTGGCTCAAGGCGCGCGCGGTCGCCGGCGTGGCGCAGGCCGACCTCGATCCGATCGTCTCGCCGTTCGTCTTCCGCAAGTACCTCGACTACGACGCCTACGACGGCCTGCGCGACGTTCATCGGCAGATTCGCGACCAGGCCACGCGCCGCGACGCCGTCGACGACGTGAAGCTCGGTCCCGGAGGCATCCGCGAGATCGAGTTCACCGTCCAGGCCCAGCAGATCGTGCGCGGCGGACGCGAGCGCGCCCTGCGCGTGCGCAACACACGCGAGGCGCTCCGGGCGCTGTGCGAGCGCGACTGCCTGCCGCAGTCAGCGGCGGACGCGCTCGACCGGGCCTACGTGTTCCTCCGCGAGACCGAGCATCGCCTGCAGTACCGCGACGACGCGCAGACCCAGGCGCTGCCCACCGAGCCCGTGGAGCTGGCCGCGCTCGCCCGCTCGATGCGCTTTCAGGATGAACGGGCGTTTCGCGCCGTGCTCGACGAACACCGCCGTGAAGCCGGACACCAGTTCGCCTCCGTCTTCGGCGAACGCGACGACGGCGCCCCCCAGGCCAGGACCATGGTCTGGTCACGTCTCTGGGAGTCGCCGGTCGCCGACGAGGCGAATCTCGCCGCACTCGCTGCCGCCGGCTACGACGATCCCCCGTCGCTCGTCGCGATGCTCGCCCGTTCGCGCGCCGGCACCCGCTACGCGACGCTGCCCGCCGCCTCGCGCCAGCGCTTCGACCTCCTCGTCCCGCAGATGCTCGCGGTGGCGGCGGCGTACCCGGGGCCCTCGGGTGCGCAGTCGGTGTTCCTGCGCCTCCACGCGCTGCTCGACGCGGTCGCCCGACGCAGCGCCTACCTCGCGCTCATCATCGAGCATCCGCCGCTCCTGCCGCGGCTCGCGACGTTGATGGGTGCCTCGGCGTGGGCCGCCGACTACCTCACGCGCCGGCCCCTGCTGCTCGACGAACTGCTCGACGCCCGCGCGCTCGCCCAGGAGCCCGACCACGCGGCGTGGCGGGTCGAACTCGCGCGCATGATCGCGGATGCGGCGGGCGACCAGGAGCGCGAGATGGACGCCCTGCGCCACTTCCAGCACGCGCAGGCGTTCCGCCTGCTCGCGCAGGACCTCGCGGGCACGCTCACGGTCGAGCGGCTCGCCGACCACCTCTCGGCACTCGCCGACGTCATCCTCGAAGCGGCGCTCGCGACCTGCTGGGCGCAACTCGCCGGTCGCGCCGCGAAGCCGCCCGCCCTCGCGATCGCCGGCTACGGCAAGCTCGGCGGCAAGGAGATGGGCTACGCCTCCGACCTCGACCTCGTGTTCGTGTACGACACCTCGCCCGACGACCCGGACCCGGACGCCACGCTCGCCCGCTACACGCGACTCGCCCAGCGGCTCAACACCTGGCTCACCGCGACCACGTCGGCGGGGCAGCTCTACGACACCGACCTGCGGCTGCGGCCCGACGGCGCGAAGGGGTTGATCGCCACCTCGCTCTCCTCGTTCCGGCGCTACCAGCGCGAGCACGCCTGGACCTGGGAGCACCAGGCCCTCACGCGCGCGCGCCACTGCGCCGGCGACGCGGCGATCGGGGCGGCCTTCGAGGAGGACCGCATCGCGCTGCTCCGCCTCCCGCGCGACCGCGCGAAGCTCGCGGCCGAGGTCGTCGAGATGCGCCGACGCATGCACGCCGGACATCCGAACCCGACGAAGCTCTTCGACCTGAAGCACGACGCGGGCGGCATGGTCGACATCGAGTTCACCGTCCAGTACCTGGTGCTCGCGTTCGCGCACGACCACGCCACGCTCACCGGCAACCTCGGCAACATCGCGCTCTTGCGCATGGCGGGCGGCCTCGGGCTCGTCCCCGCCGATCTCGCTTCGCGCGTCGCCGACGCCTACCGCGAGTACCGCCGGGTCCAGCACGCGGTCCGTCTCACCGGGGCCTCCTCCGCGCGCGTCGAACCCGAGCCGCACGCGGCGCGCCGCGCCGACGTGGCCGCCCTCTGGGCCCGGGTGTTCGGCGCGCCCTGGCTGGCCGCGCCGGCCGAGTCGTCCTGACCGCGTCGCCCGGGCGCCCGCA
>DAOMBL010000004.1:0-21715 GCA_035427325.1 Casimicrobiaceae bacterium | reverse complement strand
CGCGCACGGGGCCGGTGCATCGAAGGAGAGCGACGAGAAGGTCGTCGATGCCGAATACACGGAGGTCAAGGACCGCAAGTGACCGGCATGGCCGGTCGCTGCGATCCTCTCCCTCCTCGGATATTCCGTCGCGAGGGCACGGCGGCGCGTCGATGAAGCGCTGAGCGCGACGGAATATCGGTCCGCGTTCGAAGGGTGCTCCCGCGCCCCTCGACGCGGACGGGGAACCTGCCGGGCGCTCTTTCGGGGGCGTCCGGTTTTTGTCGTTCGGGGCGGATGAGGCATCCGCGGGGAAACGAAGCATGGCGAAGCGCGATTACTACACGATCCTCGGCGTCAATCGCGACGCGAGCGAAGACGACATCAAGAAGTCGTATCGCAAGCTCGCGATGAAGCACCACCCGGACCGCAACCCGGACGACAAGGCTTCCGAGGAGAAATTCAAGGAGGCGAAGGAAGCCTACGAGGTTCTCACCGACGCGAAGAAGCGCGCGGCCTACGACCAGTTCGGCCACGCGGGCGTCGACCCTTCCGCCGGCTTCGGTGGCGGTGCGCGTCCCGAAGGCTTCGGCGGCTTCGCCGACGCGTTCGGCGACATCTTCGGCGAGATCTTCGGTCAGGGGCGCGGCGCGGGCGGCAACGGCGTGTTCCGCGGCGCGGATCTCCGCTACAACCTCGAACTCACGCTCGAGGAGGCGGCGCGCGGCACCGAGGCGCGCATCCGCATTCCGGCGATGGAAGGTTGCGAGACATGCCACGGCAGCGGCGCGAAGCCGGGCACCTCGTCGAAGCCATGCCCGTCGTGCCACGGGCGCGGCCAGGTGCGCGTGTCGCAGGGCTTTTTCTCGATCCAGCAGACCTGTCCGCAGTGCCACGGCACCGGAAAGTTCGTGCCCGACCCCTGCACGGCGTGCGGAGGCGCGGGACGCGTGCGCAAGCACAAGACGCTGTCGGTGAAGATCCCCGCGGGCGTCGACCAGGACGACCGCATCCGGCTCTCCGGCGAAGGCGAGGCGGGCGTCAACGGCGGCCCGCCGGGCGACCTCTACGTCGTCGTGCAGCTGAAGCCGCACTCGGTGTTCCAGCGCGAGGGCGCCGACCTGCACTGCGAGATGCCGATCAGCTTCGCGACCGCCGCGCTCGGCGGCGAGATCGAGATCCCGACGCTCGACGGCCACGCGAAGGTCAGGATCCCGCCCGAGACGCAGACCGGCCAGGTGTTCCGGCTGCGCAACAAGGGCATCCGCCCGGTGCGCGGCTCGGTCACCGGCGATCTCTACTGCCACGTCGCGCTCGAGACGCCGGTGAAGCTCACCTCGCGCCAGAAGGAGCTGCTGCGCGAGTTCGAGGCGATCAACCAGCAGGATCCCGACGCGCACAGCCCGAAGCAGAAGACCTTCTTCGACAAGCTGAAGGCGTTCTTCGGCTGACTACGGCCTCGTGGCGGCGATGAAGTCCGGATCGGCGAACAGCATGCCGACCAGCTTCTGGACCGTCGTGACGTAGCGCTGGATCGCGCGCGGGATCGCTATCGCGCCCAGCGCGGACGACTCCCATTCGTCGGTGGCGGTCAGCGTCCTGTCGTAGCGCGTTCGCTGCCCGTCGGCCAGCTTGAAGCGCACCACGACCGTGGCCGTGTTGGTGACCAGCGACCCGGCGCTGACGTCGTTCGCCTCCAGCGAGCCGGTGAGCACCCGCGGGCTCGCGTCGTCGACCTTGCCGGCGGCGGCGAGGTCGCTGCGCACCGCGACGGCGATGTACTCGGCGTACGAGTCGTTGGTCGGCGACGCGTAGACCTGCGCGCGGGCGCGCAGCCCCTTGAGGTCGGCCTCCTTTCCGGGCGCCGGCACGAACGCGCCGACCTTGATCGGCGCGCCGAGGGCATGCGCGGCCGTCGCGTTGGTGATCGAAACGGGGTAGGCCGGCGCGACGCTCACGCACGCACTCGTCATCGATGCCGCGAGCATCGCGATGTCGGCACGACAGGCGATGGCGGTCATCGCATCGCTCCTGCAATCTCTTTGAGAACGTACCAGGTGAGTTGCTCGACGACAGTCTTCGCCGCGTCGTTCAAGGGCACGGGCGTCGCGCCCTTGGGTGCCTCTGCGGCGCCGATCGTTCCGTGCAGCGCGTGCTCGGCGCTTGCTTTCGCGCGCACCGACCCGCCTTCCTCGAACGTCGCCGTGCAAAGGTACCCGTCGGTCGTATTGGTCCCGACGAGGCCCAGCGTCAGACCGGTGATGAAGCCCTGGGTTTTCGCGTCGGCCCCGGAGGTTAGCGGGACGTTGTCGATCGTGATCAGAAGGCGGCGCCCTTCGACCGGCGTCGCGGACACCGCGCTGAACAGGCCGGATCCGGCGACGACCTCCTCCGCGTACTTGCGCGTGGCCTCGGTCGCACGCGCGTTGACATTGCCGCGCGTCCTGAATTCGTAGAGCAACTGGACCGGCCTCGGCGCGGCGACCGCCGGGAGGTCCGCCTTGCCGACCCTGGGCAACGTCGGGTCGACGTAGAGGCTCGCGCATCCCGCGAGCGTTGCCGACGACGCCGCGACGAGCGTCGCCCGTGCGAGACGCGCCAACGAGACGCTCACGGGACCTCCCCTGGCCACGCTGCCTCGCGTGCATTGTGTCACAGTCGTAGAATCGCGTGCATCAACCCGAGGAGCCACCGTGGTTCGCCGTGCCTCGCTCTTGCCCGCAGCGGTCGCCGCCGCGCGTCCCGCCGCCGCGCGGCTGAAGACCGACTCGGTCGTGGCGATCGGCGCCCCGCAGAAGAACACCGGCGATCTCCTGCCGAGGCGCGTCTGCGAGCTGACCGTCGGGCGCGTGCCGGTCGTCGTGCGCGGCGGCAGGTTCCGCCTGCTGCCCGGCTGACCTTCCCGCCGTGAACGCCGCTCCCACCGGCATCCTGCTCGCCGCGGGATCCGCGCGGCGCTTCGGCGGCGCCAAGCTCCTCGCGAGGCTCGACGATGGCACGCCAGTCGGCGTCGCGTCCTGCCGCGTGCTCGTCGATGCGCTGCCTCGCACGGTGGCCGTCGTGCGAATCGGCGACGAAGCGCTCGTCCACGCGCTTTCCGCCACCGGCGCGACGATCGTGCATTGCGCGCGCGCCGACGAGGGCATGGGCGCGAGCCTCGCGTGCGGCGTGGCGGCGAGTCCCGATGCCGGCGGCTGGGTCGTCGCGCTCGCGGACATGCCCTGGATCGCGAGCGCGACGATTCGACGCGTCGCTGACGCCATAGCGGACGGCGCGTCGATCGCGGCGCCGTTCCATCGGGGCGAGCGCGGCCACCCGGTCGGCTTCTCCGCCTCGCATCGTGACGCGCTCACCAAGCTACGCGGCGACGAAGGCGCGAAGGGCGTGCTCGCATCGCATCGCGCGGTTCTCGTGCGCATCGACGTCGAAGATCCCGGCGTGCTGCGCGACATCGACGTTCCCGCGGACCTGCGGCCATGAACGACACCGTTGCATCCGGCAACTGGGCCGAGCGCGTCGCCGCGTCGTTCCGCGCGTCGCTCGGCACGATCGTGTTCGGCATGGCCGATGGCGCGGTGTCGATCTTCGGACTGGTGGCCGGCGTGTCGGCGGCGGGGCTCGACTCGCATGCCGTCCTGATCGCCGGCGCCGCGGGCGCCGCCGCGTCCGCCGCGTCGATGGCGGCGGGTGCCTGGCTCGACGCGACCGCGTCGCGCGACGTAGCGGAAGCCGACATCGAACGCGACCGCGAGGCGATGGTGCGCGATCCGCGCGACGCGATCGCGACGCTGCGCGAGCGCCTCGCGTCGCAGGGGGCGGAGCCGGTCTCGGTGGAGGCGATCGTGGCGCTCGCGAAGCGCGACGCCGAAGCCTGGGCGTCGTTGCGGCGCGCGGTGGGTCCGGCGTCCCAGAACGCGCCCGCCAACCCGCTCGCGCAGGCCGCGTGGATGTTCGTCGCCGATCTGTTCGCCGCCACGCTGCCGGTGCTGCCGTTCGCGTTCCTCGACGTCGAACCCGCGCGCATCGCCTCGCTTGCGGTCACCGTGGCGATGATGACGGTGCTGGGCTGGGCGCGCAGCGCCATCACCGGCAGCCCGCGCGGCAGGACGATCGCGCAGACGCTGGGCGTCGCGATGGCCGCGGCGTTCGCCGGCCTCGCGATCGGCTCGCTCTTCCACCCGTCGGGCGGGTGACGCGAGCGCGCCTGGCCGCCATCCCGGACGGAACGCGGGTCAATGCGTCGGGCCGGCCAGCGGAAACAGCTCAGGTTGCGCCGCGGTCGCGTCGGAGGCCCGCGTCGTCCACCACGCGCGCAGTTCCTCGGCCTCGAGCGGAGGGCACACCAGGAAGCCCTGCGCGGACTCGCAGCCGTGCCGGCGCAGGAATTCCAGCTGCGGGCGCGTCTCGACGCCCTCTCCGACGCAACGCAGGCCGAGCGAGCGGGCGAGGGCGATGATCGCCTGCGTGATCGTTTCGTCGCTGGGGTTGCGCTCGATGCCCTGGACGAAGCGCTGGTCGATCTTCAGGCCCTCGATCGGCAGCCGCGCGAGGTAGGACAGCGACGAGTAGCCGGTCCCGAAGTCGTCCACCGTGATCGACACGCCCATGTCCTTCAGCCTGCCGAGCGTCGCGACGACCTTGTCCGGATGGGTGATGATCACGCTCTCGGTGATCTCGAGGTCGAGTTCGCGGGCCGCGAGGCCCGAACTCGCGAGCGCGTCGGTGACGATCGCGAGCCAGCTCTCGTGCTGGAGCTGCTGCACCGACAGGTTGACCGACAGCCGCATCGGCATCCCGCGGCGGTGCCAGTCGGCGACCTGCCGGCAGGCGTCGCGCAGCACGCGCGCGCCGAGCGCCTGGATCATGCCGGACTCCTCGGCGATCGGAATGAACTCGGACGGGCCGATGACGCCGCGTTCGGGATCGCGCCAGCGAAGCAGCGCCTCGACACCGAGGGCGCGTCCGGTGGTCGTCGCGACCAGCGGCTGGTAGACGAGGAAGAACTCGTCGTCCATGAGGCCGCGGCGCATGTCGGTCTCGATCTGCAGGCGCTGCTGAACGCGGGCGTTCATGTCGGCGGTGTAGAAGCGGTAGGCGTTGCGCCCCGCGTCCTTCGCCGCGTACATCGCGGTGTCCGCCTGCTTGATCAGCGTCGCCGGGTCCTGTGCGTCGAGCGGGAAGATCGACACGCCGACCGAACAGGTGAGCGTCGGCGACTGGTCGGCGATGCGGAAAGGCGCGAGGAACGACTCGCGCACCCGGTGGACGACGCTCATCACTTCGAAGGTCGCGTGCGCCGGGTCGAGCCCGGGCAGCACCAGCACGAATTCGTCGCCGCCCAGGCGCGCGACCGTGTCGGACTCGCGTACCGCGCTGCCGAGGCGCTGCGCGATCGACTGGAGCAACTGGTCGCCCGCGTCGTGGCCGAGCGTGTCGTTGATGCGCTTGAAGTGGTCGAAATCGAGGAACAGGCAGGCGACCTGCGTGCCGTCCCGCTGCGCGGTCGCGAGTATCTGGCGCAGCCTCTGGTTCAGGAGCGAGCGGTTCGGCAGGCCGGTCAGGATGTCGTGCTGCGCGAGCTTGTACGCGTGCGCCGTCGCCACCTCGAGTTCGCGGGTGCGCTGCGCGACCTTGTCCTCGAGCGTCCGCTGGTAGCTCACGACTTCGGCCTGCGACTCGGCGAGGCGCTTCGTCATGTGGTTGAACGTGTGCGTGAGGAGGCCCAGTTCATCGCGCGAGCGCGTGGGCACGTACACGTCGAGGCGGCCGCTCGCGACCGCCCGGGCGGCGCGCATCAGGCGCCGCATCGGCGCGACCAGGCGCCGCGACACGACGAGCGCCATGAGCATCGCCACCACGAGCACGATCGTGACGACCGTCAGCGCCCCGGCGGCGTAGGCGCGGAATCGGGCCGCCTGCGACCGCAGCGAGAGGCCCACCTGGACCTGCCCGATCACCTGGCCCTGGCGGAGCGACGCGCGCGCGGCGAGCGCAGGACCGACGCGGATCGGTGCCACCGCCTCGACGTACATCGACGTGCCGACGGTTCGCCTCAGCGACGCGGGAGCGCGGATCGACGAGGGTACCGGCGGCAGCGGCTCGGCCGGGGAGAGGTCTCCGTAGCGCCGCTGGGTGATCGGGTTGCCGGCCGCGTCGAGGACCGCGACGTAGCCCAGGATCGTCCCGGGCTGGAGGGTCGAGAGCATCTGGTCGATCGACGCGCGGTCGCCCGCCGCGAGCGGTTCGCCGGCGATCTCCGCCAGCATCGTCGCGAGCGTGGCGGCCTGCGCGTGCAGCTCGCCTTCGCCGGCGGACCACTCCCGCCAGAACGTGTAGCCGGTGATCGCGACCGCGGTCAGGAATACGAGGCCTGCGGTCAGGAACTGGAATTTCGTCAGGAGTCCGACGCGGACCGGCGGCAGGACGACCGGCGCCACGGAGTCGGAGGCGAGGGGAGGGCTCCGGCGGCGCAGGCGACGCAACAGCCGGGAGCGCGCGCTCGTACCTGAGCCCGACGTGCCCGGAACGCTCATCGCGGGCGACCTCGCGCGATCGGGTGGCGATCGGGCGCGCGCGGTCGCGTCAAGTCACGGTGCCTCGGTGCGAAGCAGGCGCGCGTGCACGCGAACGCCGGACTTCGGCTCATCGCCGCTATCGCGAAGCCGGAGCAACCCGCATGCCACATGGCCGCCCGGCCCCGCCCGTCAGGCGGTCGCGACGGGAATGCGCCCGATCCGCGCCTGCCATTCGCGCGGCCCGGTGTCGTGCACCGATGTGCCGGACGCGTCGACGGCCACGGTCACCGGCATGTCGCGGACGTCGAACTCGTAGATGGCCTCCATCCCGAGGTCCGGGAACGCCACCACGCGCGCGGCCCGGATCGCCTTGGCGACCAGGTAGGCCGCGCCTCCGACCGACATCAGGTACGCCGCGCGGTGCCGTCGGATCGCCTCGATTGCCACCGGGCCGCGCTCGGCCTTCCCCACCATCGCGATCAGCCCGGTCTTCGCGAGCATCGTCTCGGTGAACTTGTCCATCCGCGTCGACGTCGTGGGGCCCGCGGGGCCGACCACCTCGTCGCGCACCGGGTCGACCGGACCGACGTAGTAGATGACGCGGCGGTTGAAATCGACCGGGAGCGGCTCGCCTTTCGCGAGCATGTCGACGATGCGCTTGTGCGCAGCGTCGCGGCCGGTGAGCATCCGGCCGTTCAGCAGCAGGCGCTCGCCTGGCTTCCAGCTCGCGACCTCGGCGGGCGTCAGCGTGTCGAGGTCGACGCGACGCGACTCCGGATCCGGGGTCCACTGCACCTTCGGCCAGCGCGAGAGGTCGGGAGGATCGAGCTTCGCGGGCCCCGAACCGTCGAGCGTGAAGTGCGCATGGCGCGTGGCCGCGCAGTTCGGGATCATCGCGACCGGCAGGCTCGCCGCGTGCGTCGGGTAGTCGAGGATCTTCACGTCGAGCACCGTCGCGAGGCCGCCCAGGCCCTGCGCGCCGATGCCGAGGGCGTTGACCTTGTCCATCAGTTCGAGCCTCAGTTCCTCGATCCGGTTGCGCGGGCCGCGTGCGCGGAGGTCGTGGATGTCGATGGGTTCCATCAACGCCTCCTTCGCGAGCACCATCGCCTTCTCGGCGGTCCCGCCGATGCCGATGCCGAGCATGCCCGGCGGGCACCAGCCGGCGCCCATGGTCGGCACGGTCTTCAGCACCCAGTCGACGATCGAGTCGGACGGATTCAGCATCGCGAGCTTCGACTTGTTCTCGCTGCCGCCGCCCTTCGCCGAGATGCGGACGTCGACCGTGTCGCCGGGCACGAGGTCGAAGTGCACCACGGCGGGGGTGTTGTCCTTCGTGCCCGTGCGCCGTCCCGCGGGATCGGCGAGCACGGAGGCGCGCAGCCGGTTGTCCGGGTGGTTGTAGGCGCGGCGCACGCCCTCGTTGACCATGTCGGTCACCGACATCGTCGCGTCTTCGAAGCGAACGTCCATGCCGACCGTCACGAACGCGACGACGATGCCGGTGTCCTGGCAGATCGGCCGGTGGCCCTCGGCGCACATCCGCGAGTTGGTGAGGATCTGGGCGATCGCGTCCTTCGCGGCAGGGGACGCCTCGGCGGCCCAGGCGCGGCCGAGCGCCTCGATGTAGTCGACCGGGTGATAGTAGGAGATGTACTGCAGCGCGTCGGCGACGCTCGTGATCAGGTCGTCCTGGCGGATGACGCTCATCGCGGTACCTCCGTTCAGTGCGAATCGGCGGCCGGTCCGGCGTGACGCGGCGCGTGCGCCTTCGGCTGCGGCATCAGGCGGTCGGTCGCGGCGATCGCCATCGCGGACAGCAGGAAGGTGATGTGGATCGCGGTCTGCCACAGCAGCGTCTTCTCGTCGTACGCGGCGGCGTTGATGAAGGTTCGCAGCAGGTGGATCGAGGAGATGCCGATGATGGCCGTGGCGAGCTTCACCTTGAGCACGCTGGCGTTGACGTGCGACAGCCACTCGGGCTGGTCGGGGTGCCCCTCGAGGCGCATGCGGGAGACGAAGGTCTCGTAGCCGCCGATGATCACCATGATGAGGAGGTTCGAGATCATGACCACGTCGATCAGCCCGAGGACGAGCAGCATCGTCAGCGTCTCGCGCGACTGTTCGGTGTTCCCCACGGCACCGGGGACGGCCACGGACCTGCGTATGGCGTCGAGCGCCTCCGCATTTCCGAACGCGGCCTGCAGGAGGTGCAGGAGTTCGACCCAGAACTGCCAGACGTAGACGCACTGCGCGAGGATGAGGCCGAGGTAGAGCGGGAGCTGCAGCCAGCGCGACAGGAAGATGATCTGCGGAAGGGGGCGCATCTTGCGTGGTCCGCGCGCGGGCGCGTGAGACGGATCGGGCATCGGGGGGAACCGCGGGGGAATCGGACTGCGAAGTCTAGCATCGGAGCCCGGGGCGCCGCGGCCGGGCGCCCGCGCAAGGCGTGGCCCCCGGAGCCGGGTCCGGCGCGGACCGCCTTGCTTCGCGTCAAGGCCCGCGCATTGCGCGCGCGCGCGTGCCTTCGGTAGACTGGACGTCCCCCAGCGAGGAAGCGCCGCGGCGGAGCCAGCGGTGTCCCGCGCCACGACGAGGAGCCGGCCAGCATGTCCACCAATATCCAATCGGTGCTTCAAGAGAACCGCCATTTCGCGCCGTCGGCGGCGTTCGTCGCGCAGGCGAACGTCAAGCCGGCGGATTTCGCCGCGCTCAACGCGGAAGCGGAGCGCGACTACGAGGGTTTCTGGGGGCGCCTCGCGCGCGAGAACCTCGCCTGGCACAAGCCGTTCACGAAAGTCCTCGACGCGTCGAATCCGCCGTTCTACCGCTGGTTCGCCGACGGCGAACTGAACGCGTCGTACAACTGCCTCGACCGCAACGTCGAGGCCGGTCGCGGCGACAAGGTCGCGATCGTCTTCGAGAGCGACGACGGCAAGGTCGCGCAGGTGACCTACCGCGAACTCCTCGCACGCACCTGCCGCATGGCCAACGGGCTCAAGTCGCTCGGCGTGACCAAGGGCGACCGGGTGATCATCTACGTTCCGATGTCGGTCGAGGGCGTGGTCGCGATGCAGGCCTGCGCGCGCATCGGCGCGACCCACTCCGTGGTGTTCGGCGGCTTCTCGGCGAAGTCGCTGCAGGAGCGGATCATCGACGCCGGCGCGAAATACATCATCACCGCCGACGAGCAGATGCGCGGCGGCAAGGCGCTGCCGATCAAGGCGATCGTCGACGAGGCGATCGGCCTCGGCGGCTGCGAGCACGTGAAGAGCGTCGTGGTCTATCGCCGCACGGGCAACCCGGTGGCGATGGCCGCGGGGCGCGACATCTGGATGCACGACCTCGTCGCGAAGCAGCCAGAGGACTGCCCGCCGACCTGGGTCGGCGCGGAGCACCCCCTGTTCATCCTCTACACCTCGGGATCGACCGGCAAGCCGAAGGGCGTGCAGCACTCGACCGGCGGCTACCTGCTGTGGTGCGTGCTCACGATGAAATGGGTGTTCGACCTCAAGCCGAACGACGTCTTCTGGTGCACGGCGGACATCGGCTGGGTCACCGGCCACTCGTACATCACCTACGGCCCGACCGCGGTCGGCGGGACCGAGGTCGTGTTCGAGGGCGTGCCGACGTACCCGAACGCGGGCCGCTTCTGGGAGATCATCGCGCGACACAGGGTCAGCATCTTCTACACCGCGCCGACCGCGATCCGTTCGCTCATCAAGCTCGCCGATTCCGACGCCGCGGTGCACCCGTCGCGCTACGACCTCTCGTCGCTGCGTCTGCTGGGTTCGGTGGGCGAGCCCATCAATCCCGAGGCGTGGATGTGGTACTACCGGAACGTCGGCCGCGAGAAGTGCCCGATCGTCGACACCTGGTGGCAGACGGAGACCGGCGGCCACATGATCACGCCGCTGCCCGGCGTGACCGCGCTGCGGCCGGGCTCCTGCACGCTGCCGCTGCCCGGCATCATGGCCGCGATCGTCGACGAGACCGGCCACGACGTGCCGAACGGGCAGGGCGGCATGCTGGTGGTCAAGAAGCCCTGGCCGGCGATGATCCGGACGATCTGGGGCGACCCGGACCGCTACCGCAAGAGCTACTTTCCCGAGGAACTCGGCGGCCATCTGTACCTCGCGGGCGACGGATCGGTGCGCGATCCCGAGCACGGCTACTTCACGATCATGGGTCGCATCGACGACGTGCTGAACGTGTCGGGGCACCGGCTCGGCACGATGGAGGTCGAGTCGGCCCTGGTGGCGAATCCGATCGTCGCCGAGGCCGCGGTCGTCGGCCGCCCAGACGACATGACCGGCGAGGCGGTGTGCGCGTTCGTGGTGCTGAAGCGTCCCCGGCCGGTCGGCGACGAGGCGCAGAAGATCGCGAAGGAACTCCGCGACTGGGTGGGCAAGGAGATCGGTCCGATCGCGAAGCCGAAGGACATCCGCTTCGGCGACAACCTGCCGAAGACGCGCTCCGGCAAGATCATGCGCCGGCTCCTGCGCTCGATCGCGAAGGGCGAGTCGATCACGCAGGACGTGTCGACGCTCGAGAATCCGGCGATCCTGGACCAGCTCAAGCAGTCGGCCTGACGCGCTCCGGAGCGACGGAACCCTCGGCCGCACGATGAAGGAACACGACGCGCTCGTCGCGCTGTCGCCGCTCGACGGGCGATACGCGGCGCAGGTCGAGGCGCTGCGCGCGCACTTCTCCGAGTTCGGGCTGATCCGCAACCGGATCCGCGTCGAACTCGCGTGGCTCGAGGCGCTCGCCGCGGAGCCTGGGGTCGCCGAGGTCGCGCCCTTCGACGACGCGTCGCGCAGGGCGATCGCGGACGCGCTCGCGTCGTTCTCGACCGCCGACGCCGCGCGCGTCAAGGCGATCGAGGCCACGACCAACCACGACGTCAAGGCGGTCGAGTACTGGCTGAAGGAGCGCCTGGGCCGGGTCCCCGGCGTCGCGAGGGTCCTCGAGTTCGTCCACTTCGCGTGCACCTCCGAGGACATCAACAACCTGTCGCACGCGCTCGCGCTCGCGGACGCGCGTCGCGACATCCTGCTGCCCGCGCTCGCCTCGCTCGCGTCCGATCTCCGCGCGATGGCGCACGCGCAGGCGGGCCGCGCGATGCTCGCCCGGACCCACGGCCAGCCGGCGACGCCGACGACGCTCGGCAAGGAGATCGCGAACGTGCTCGCGCGCCCCGAGCGCGCGGCGGCGGGGTTCGCGCGCGTCGAGTTGCTCGCCAAGATGAACGGCGCGACCGGCGGCTACAGCGCGCATGTCGCGGCGTACCCCGAGGTCGACTGGGAACGGCTGGCGTCCCGCGTCGTCGCCTCGTTCGGACTCGCGTTCAACCCGTACACGACGCAGATCGAGCCGCACGACTGCATCGCCGAGTACTTCGACGCGCTCGCGCGCATCGGCACGATCGCGATCGACCTCGACCGGGACCTGTGGGGCTACGTCTCGCTCGGCTACTTCCGGCAGCGAACGAAGGCGGGGGAGGTCGGCAGCTCGACGATGCCGCACAAGGTCAATCCGATCGACTTCGAGAACTCCGAAGGCAATCTCGGCATCGCCAACGCGCTCGCGCGCCACTTCGCCGACAAGCTTCCGGTGTCGCGCTGGCAGCGCGACCTGACCGACTCGACGGTGCTGCGCAACATGGGCGTGGCGATCGGCCACGCGCTGATCGGCTGGAACGCGCTGCGGCGCGGCCTCGCGAAGCTCGAGGTCGACGGCGCGCGGCTCGACGCCGACCTCGACGCGAACTGGGAGGTGCTGGCCGAGCCGATCCAGACGGTGATGCGGCGCTACGGGCTGCCCGAGCCTTACGAGCAGCTGAAGGCGCTGACCCGCGGCCAGCGCGGCATGACGCGCGAGGCGCTGCACGCGTTCGTCGACGGCCTCGCTCTGCCCGCCGACGCGAAGGCGCGTCTCAAGGCGCTCACGCCGGCGACCTATACCGGCCTCGCCGCGGCGCTCGCGCGACGAATCTAGCCCGCTCGCCGACCGGCCCGCGCGCGGCGCTCCCGGAGGAAGGTCCCCGCCACCGGCATCAGCGAGACCGCGACGATCCCGACCACGATGAACGTCAGGTTGTTCCGCACCCAGGGGATGTTGCCGAACAGGTAGCCCGCGTACACGAGCGAGGCGATCCACAGCACGCCGCCCACGATGTTGTACGACAGGAAGCGCGGGTAGGCCATCTGCGCCACCCCCGCGAGGAACGGCGCGAAGGTTCGCACGATCGGCACGAAGCGGCCGATGACGATCGTCACGCCGCCGTAGCGGTCGTAGAAGTCCTGCGTGCGCCGAAGGTGCTCCTGGCGGATCCAGCGCGAATCCGGGCGGCTGTAGACCTTCGGGCCGATCGTGCGCCCGATCGCGTAGTTGACCGAGTCGCCGAGGATCGCGGCCAGCGCGAGCGCGAGCACGAGGAAATGCACGTTGAGCCCCGCGACCGCGACGACCGTCCCGGCGACGAACAGCAGCGAGTCGCCGGGCAGGAACGGGAAGACGACGAGCCCGGTCTCGGCGAATATCACCACGAACAGCAGCACGTAGAGCCACGGCCCGTACGCGAGCGCGAACTGCGCGAGCGTCTCGTCGAGGGCGAGCAGCGAAGCGAGGAGGGTGGTGAGCACAGCAGGAAAAGTAGGGTCAGACTCGACTTTCCGCCGACGACGTGGCCAAGGCGACGACCGCGATGGAAAGTCGAGTCTGACCCTGCTTTTCCCGACGACGTGGCCAAGGCGATGGCCGCGATGGAAAGTCGAGTCTGACCCTACTTTTCAGCCGAGTCCGACCCCGCCTTCCTACGGGAGGATCTTGTCGCCGGCCGCGCCCTCGCGCTTCTCGGGCTTGACCAGGTCCTCGCGGGACACGCCCATCCACATCACGAGCGGGGCCATGACGAGCACCGACGAGTAGATGCCGAAGAGGATGCCGATCGTGAGCGCCAGCGCGAAATAGTGCAGCGTCTCGCCGCCGAAGATCAGCATCGAGGTCACCATGATCTGCGTGCTGCCGTGCGTGATGATCGTGCGCGACATCGTGCTGGTGATCGCGTTGTCGATCACGTGCGTGACCGTCGCCTTGCGCATCTTCCGGAAGTTCTCGCGGATCCGGTCGGCGACCACGACCGACTCGTTGACCGAGTAGCCCAGCACCGCGAGCAGCGCCGCCAGCACGGGGAGCGAGAACTCCCACTGGAAGAAGGCGAAGAAGCCCATGATGATGACGACGTCGTGCAGGTTCGCGACGATCGCCGCGACCGCGAATCGCCACTCGAAGCGCATCGCCAGGTAGCCGACGATGCCGATCACGACCAGCAGCAGGGCGAGCGCGCCGTTCTCGTAGAGCTCCTTGCCGACTTGCGGGCCGACGAACTCGACGCGCACCTGCGTCGCGGTCGGGTCGTCCGCCTTGAGCGCGGCCATCACCCGCTCGGAGAGCTGCGCGGACGAGACGCCCGGCTTGAGCGGCAGGCGCACCAGCGCGGTGTTCGCCGAGCCGAACGCCTGCGCCGAGTACTCGCCCACGTCGAGCTTGTCGATCGCGGCGCGCACCCGGTTGAAGTCGACCGCGTGCTCGTACTTGACCTCGATGACCGTGCCGCCGCGAAAGTCGACGCCGAAGTTGAGGCCGCGGGTCGCGAGGAAGAACACGGCGGCGAGGAACGTGACGACGGAGATCACGTTGAACACCAGCGCGTGCCGCATGAACGGGATGTCGCGCTTGAAGCGGAAGAATTCCATGATGCGGATTCCGTGATCGTGCGGTCGTCTGCGCGGGCGTCAGCCCTTCGCGGGCGTGGCGGCCGGGGGACCCGGCCGCCAGATCTGGCCGATCGAGATGCGGTCGAGCTTGCGGCGGCCGCCGTAGATCAGCGCGACGATGCCTCGCGAGACGAACACCGCCGAGAACATCGACGTCAGGATGCCGATGCAGTGGACGACGGCGAAACCCTTCACCGGCCCGGTGCCGAACAGGAACAGCGCGATGCCGGCGATCAGCGTCGTGATGTTCGAATCCAGGATCGTGCCCCAGGCGCGCTCGTAGCCGGCCTGGATGGCGGCGTGCGGGGTCGCCCCCCAGCGGAGTTCCTCGCGGATGCGCTCGTTGACCAGCACGTTCGCGTCGATCGCCATGCCGAGCGTCAGCGCGATCGCGGCGATGCCGGGCAGGGTCAGCGTCGCCTGCAGCATCGACAGGATCGAGACCAGCAGCAGCAGGTTGATCGTCAGGCAGATCGTCGAGATCACGCCCATCAGCATGTAGTAGGCGCAGATGAACGCGGACAGGACGACGAATCCCCACAGCACCGAGTGGAAGCCCTTGTCGATGTTCTCCTTGCCGAGCGAGGGGCCGACGGTGCGCTCCTCGACGATCTCCATCGGCGCCGCCAGCGCGCCGGCGCGCATCAGCAGCGCGATGTCGTTGGCCTCGCGCGTCGTCATCGCGCCGGAGATCTGGACGCGACCGCCCCCGATCTCGGTGCGGATCACCGGCGCGGTGATGAGTTCGGATTTGTTCTTCTCGACCAGCACGATGGCCATGCGCTTGCCGACGTTCTCGCGCGTGATCTCCTTGAAGATGCGGGCGCCGGTGCCGTCGAGGCTCACGTGGACGGCGGGCTCGTTGGTCTGCTGGTCGAATCCCGGCTGGGCGTCGTTGATCCTGTCGCCGGTCAGCACGACCTGGCGCTTGACCAGCACCTTGCCTCCCCGGCGCTCGGTCAGGAGGTCGTTGCCGAACGGGACGTTCCCGGACATCGCCTGCTCGAAGGCGCCCGGGTCCTCGTTGACCATCCGGATCTCGAGGGTCGCGGTGCGCCCGAGGATGTCCTTCGCGTGCGCGGTGTCCTGCACGCCGGGCAACTGCACGACGACCCGCTCGGCGCCCTGCTGCTGGATGATCGGTTCGGCCACGCCGAGTTCGTTCACGCGGTTGCGCAGGATCTGGATGTTCTGCTGGATCGCGCCGTCCTGCAGCCGCTTCTGCGCCTCGGGCCGGAGCGTCGCCGAGATGCGGTGCTCGCCCGCGACGCCGTCCTGCGCGCGCGCCACGAGGTCGGGGTAGTTGCGGTCGATCGCGAGGAGCGCCTTGTTTCGCTCGGACTCGTCGCGGAAGCGGAGCGTCACGCCGCCGGCGTCGCGCGCGATGCCCGAGTACTGGATCTTCTCGTTGCGCATCAGGCTGCGGAGGTCGGTCGCGTAGCGATCGCCGGCCTTGTCCATCGCGGCCTTCATGTCGACCTGCAGCAGGAAGTGCACGCCGCCGCGCAGGTCGAGGCCGAGGAACATGGGCAGCGCACCGATCGACGCGAGCCAGCGCGGGGAGGTCGACAGCAGGTTGAGCGCCACGATGTAGCCGTCGCCGAGCTTCGCGGCGATCGCGTCGCGCGCCTTCAACTGCGTGTCGGTGTCGCCGAAACGGACCTTGACGCCGGTCGCGTCGAGCACGGCGCCGGTGAACGGGATCGACGCCGTCTGGAGCGTCCGCTCGACCGACGCCAGGAGGTCGTTGTCGAGCTTCACGCCCGCCTGCGACGTCGAGATCTGGACCGCAGGCGCGTTGGGGAAGAAGTTCGGGAGCGTGTAGAGGAAGCCGATGGTGACCGCGACGCCGATCACGACGAACTTCCACAACGGATAGCGGTTCATGTCGGCAGGGATCCGGAGACGGGACGGCCGCGGCGCGTCGTCCTCAGAGCGACTTGAGGGTTCCCTTCGGGAGGAGCTGCGAAATCGCGTGGCGCTGCACGCGGATCTCGACGCCGGAAGCGATCTCGACGCCCACGTACTGGTCCTCGACCTTCGACACCCGGCCGACGATGCCGCCCGCCGTGACGACCTCGTTGCCCTTCTCGAGCGCGTCGATCATCGCCCGGTGCTCCTTCTGCTTCTTCTGCTGCGGGCGGATCATCAGGAAGTAGAAGATCGCGAAGATCGCGACCATCGGCAGCATCGTGGCGAGCAGGCTCTCGGAACCGCCGGAAGCGGCGGCCTGGGCGTATGCGGGAGAGATCAGCACGTGGGTGGCTCCGAAAGTGGGGCGCGGACCCGCCAGAGGCCCCGCGCCCGGTCCGCTGTTTCCGGGGCGGCAGCGCCCGGGCAGTTCGGCGAGAGGACTTCGACTGTGTCTGGCGAACCCGAAATTCTACCACGCGCCCGACGGGCCGCCGAACGTTCGCTGCGGACCTCTGCTATCCCTCCTGGCGGTCCGGGGCCCCGAGCCGCGATCGGTCGGCGCGGAACCGGGCCGACCACGCAGCGAACCGTCCCTCGGCGATCGCGTCGCGCATCTCCGCGGCGAGCGTCAGGTAGTAATGGAGGTTGTGGATCGTGGCGAGCCGGGCACCCAGGATCTCGCCGACACGCTGCAGGTGGTGCAGGTAGGCGCGCGAATAGCCGCGGCAGGTCGTGCAGTCGCAGGTCGGGTCGAGCGGCCCGGTGTCGGTGCGGTGGCGCGCGTTGCGGATCTTGATGTCGCCGTAGCGCGTGAAGAGCCAGCCGTTCCGGGCGTTGCGCGTGGGCATCACGCAGTCGAACATGTCGATGCCCGCCGCCACGCCCGCCACGATGTCCTCGGGCGTCCCGACCCCCATCAGGTAGCGCGGCCGGTCGGCGGGAAGCCGGGGAGCGGTGTGCGCGAGCACGCGCAGCATCTCGGGCTTGGGCTCTCCGACCGAGAGTCCGCCGATCGCGTAGCCGTCGAAGCCGATCGAGGCCAGTTCGGCGACCGATTGATCGCGCAGGTCCTCGTACATCCCCCCCTGCACGATGCCGAACAGCCGGTTCGGGTTGCCCTCGTGCGCGGCGCGCGAGCGTCGCGCCCAGCGCATCGACAGCGCCATCGAACGCGCGGCCTCGTCCCGCGACGCGGGCCAGGGCGTGCATTCGTCGAACGCCATGACGATGTCGGAGTCGAGCGATCGCTGGATCGCCATCGACGTCTCCGGCGTCAGGAACAGGCGATCCCCGTTCACCGGGGAGGCGAACGCGACCCCTTCCTCGGAGATCTTCCGCAGCGCGCCGAGACTGAACACCTGGAAGCCGCCGGAATCGGTGAGGATCGCCCCGGGCCAGTTCATGAAGCGATGGAGGCCACCGTGCGCCTCGACGACCTCGGTGCCCGGGCGCAGCCACAGGTGGAACGTGTTGCCGAGGACGATCGAGGCCCCGGCCGACACGAGTTCGTCGGGCGCCATCGCCTTGACGGTGCCGTAGGTGCCGACCGGCATGAACACAGGTGTTTCGACCACGCCATGGGCGAGCGCGAGTCGCGCCCGGCGCGCGGCGCCGTCCGTCGCGAGGACGGCAAAGGCCATCGGCGGTGTGTCCCGTCCGGACGGACTGCTATCGACGTCCGACCGGGATCCGGACGGCCACGGACGACGCCAGCAGCAGCGTCAGCGCGAGCCAGACCGGCCACCCGCCCACCGGAACCTGTTCGGGAGCGGACGGAATCGCCCGGTTTCGGGCCGAGACGATGCCGTTGGTGCAGACGATCGTGGTGATCGACTGGCCCTGCTCGATCCCGCCCAGCATCACCCGGGTCGTAAACACCATCTCGTAGTTCGCGGACGGGAGCGGCGCCTGGAACACGCGGTCGAACTTGGTCGCGAACGTGGCCGGGCCGGCGCCGAGGTCGAGGTCGTAGGTGTCGTAAGGTGCGCCGTCGAGCGTGGTCGCCCCCTGGCCGGTCACGGGGCCGCCGACCACGGCCAGGTTCCCGGTCGCGTTCACGACGAATGCCGTCTGCGAGCACTCGCCCGAGAAGCCCGAGTAGACGAGCGCGTCGTTGACGAGCTTGGAGGCCGTGGCGGGAGCGCCACGTTCACCGCTGGACTTCGCGAACACCGGCCCGACCGTGAGAGCGCTCGCGATTGCGCAGGCGACCACCCACGCGCGCACCGTGCGCGCGGTGCGAGGTCTTGCTGTGCAGGCGTAGGTGTGGGTGGCGGCCGGCCGCCGGAATCGGATGTTCAATGAACTGGAGCAGGCATTCGCGCTGCGGCAATCCAGCCGGCGCCAGCCCGCCATGCGATCGATGTTGGCCTAGCTTAGCGGGACATGCGATCGCTTGCCAAGTCGGAACACGCCTCCCGGTCGAGGCAGCCGACGAAAAGTGGCGAAATTCCCGCCGCGGGCCCCGATTTGTCGCCGAATGGCGACGCAATCCGGGTCAGACCCCCGGTTCCGGCGCCCTTTCGAGCAACATCGCATCACCATAGCTGAAGAAGCGATAGCCCGCTTCCACGGCGTGGTCGTAGGCGCGGGCAATGGTGGTCCGCCCGGCGAACGCGCTCACGAGCACGAGGAGCGTCGACCGCGGCAGGTGGAAATTGGTGAGGAGCCGGTCGACGCATCGGAATCGGTATCCGGGGCGAATGAAGAGGTCGGTTTCACCGGAGCGGGCGGCGAGCGTGCCGCCGGCCGATGCCGCCTCGAGCGCCCGCAGCGTCGTCGTCCCGATCGCGAGCACGCGCCCGCCCCGCGATCGCGCCTCGGTCACGGCAGTCACCGTGGCGTCGGGAACTTCGTAGCGCTCGGCATGCATTCGGTGCCGCTCGAGGTCGTCGTCGCGCACCGGGAGGAACGTCCCGGCACCGACGTGCAGCGTCACATGCGCGAGCGTCACCCCGCGGGCTTCGAGGCGATCGAGCATCGGGGCGTCGAAGTGCAGCCCCGCCGTCGGCGCGGCCGCCGCACCGGGATGACGGGCATAGACGGTCTGGTAGCGTTCCGCGTCCTCCGGCGCCGGCGGACGGTCGATGTACGGCGGCAGCGGCATCGCACCGTGCTGCTCGAGCCAGACCTCGAGCGGGCCGGTGCCGATGAACCGCAGCCGCAGGAATCCGCCGTGCCGTTCGAGCACTTCGGCGCGGGCGCCTGCCGCGAGGTGGATTTCGCTCGCGGGCCTGGGCAGATGACTCGCCCTGGCCTGCGCCCAGGCCTCGTCGCTTCCCGCGAGCCGTTCGACCAGCAGCTCGACGCGTCCGCCGGTGGGCTTGACGCCCGTGAGGCGGGCGCGGAGCACGCGCGTGTCGTTCATCACCAGGACGTCGCCCGGCGCCACGAGCCGCTCCAGGTCGACGAACGACAGGTCGTCGAGTCGCTCGCCGTCGACGTGCAGCAGCCGGCTGCCGGTGCGCTCCGCGGCGGGCACCTGCGCGATCAGCTCCGGAGGAAGCGCGTAGTCGTAGTCCTTCAGGGAATCGCGGCGTAACCCCACGGTGGGTGCGACCTCGGATGAACTCGTTGAGAAGACACCTTGCGGACGGTGCCCCTGGCACCTCGTCACCATGCGATGAGCGCGGCGAGGGCAGCGATGCCCGCCCGCCTCGGGTCGCGGGCCGCCGCTTCCAACGAGGCGGCGACGCGATCGGGGCCCCACGCGATGCGTCGCGAAGCCGATATCGGCACGGACGTTTCCGGGCGAGCACGTTCGGTCGGCCGGCATGGCGCAGACCCGCGTGGTGCCGGGAGAGGGACTCGAACCCTCACGGTGTCGCCACCGGCGGATTTTGAGTCCGCTGCGTCTGCCGTTCCGCCACCCCGGCGTCGCCCGATCCTGCTGGCCGCGCGTCGCGGCGCGATTATCGCGCATTTGCGGGCGCGCATCGGGCCGGGAGCGTCGCAGCATGCCCGTGAGTCGGACTTCGGTCCCGTGGATCGGGCTTCAGCCCTGTGGGTCGGGCTTCAGCCCTGTGGGTCGGGCTTCAGCCCGACGGGTTGCGGGGATATGCCGTGGGTCGGGCTTCAGCCCGACGGGGTTCGTGCCGGTGCGAAGCAAATGCGTCGGCCTGAAGGCCGACCCACGAAAAATGGCCCCCGGCGCTCGATGCGCCGCCCGGGAATCGCCGGCGCGTCTGTCCTCTGTCGCCTGACCTCTGTCTTCTGATGTCGGCCTGAAGGCCGACCCACGACCCCTCTGCCTTGTGTTGCGCGCCAGCCATCCGGCGGGACACGGCATCACGCTCGCGCCTGGAGCCTCCGCTCGTAGGTGACGAACGCGTAGTCGAGCCCGTCGTCGCTGCGATGCGCTTCGCGTGCCACCTCGGCCCAGTCGTCGCGCCTCCACGTCGGAAACAGGACGTCTCCTTCATAGGCGCGCGCGATCTCGGTGAGGTGCAACGTGGTCGCGCGGGCGAGCGCCTCGCGGTAGAGTTCGCCGCCCCCGATGCAGAACGCGGGCGCGGGAAATGTGACGGCCGCGAGCGCCTCGTCGAGACTGCGCACGGTCCGGGCGCCTTGCGTCGCGCTTCCGGAACGCGAGGTCACGACGATGTTCTCGCGCCCGGCGAGCGGACCGGCGAGCGACGCCCAGGTCCGCCGGCCCATGATGACCGCGTGGCCCAGCGTCAAGGCGCGGAAGTGCCGGAGGTCGTGCGGCAGCCGCCAGGGCAGGGTGCCGCCCACCCCGATCACGCCGTTGGAGGCGACGGCCGCGACTATCGCGAGCGTCGGGCCCGGCGATCCGCGATGCGCGTCGCCGGTGCGCGATACGGGAGGAAGGGACACCGCGATGCGACCCCGACGAGGGGCGATGTCATAATCCGGCCGATCATAGCAGCCGGCGCCCGCCGTGTATTACCCGCGCTCCTTCCTCAAGTTCATCCTGCTGTCCTTCCTGCTGGTGAGCTTGCCGCTGCTCTACGCGCTCGCCGAACTCCTGCTTTCGGTCGATCGCCTCGCGTCGCAGAGCCGCGAGGAAGTGCTGCAGGCGGCGCAGGCGGCACGCACGAGCCGCCTCTTCTTCGAGCAGGCGACCACGCTCGAGCGCATCGTCCGCCAGCAGCTCATCCTGGAGGATCCGGCGCTGCTCGAGGACTACGCCAAGGTACGGCAGGAGTTCCGCGCGACGGGGGCCCAGCTCGCGACGTTGCCGCTCGAAGCCTCGGAGCGCGCGACGCTCGAACGGCTGATGGAGCGCGAGGGCAGCCTCGCGGGGCGTTTCGCCGGCCCGAGGTTCGGCGCCGGCGACACGACGGCGCTCGCCGAGGGCTACGCGGCGCTGGTCGACGGCGCGCAGTCGATGGTGGGCGCCTCGGCGCAGCTCACGCAGCGCGCGATCGAGCGCCTGCAGGAGACGGCGACGAGCGCGCGGGAGACCTGGCTTTGGCTCGCGCTCGCGACCGCCGCGATCGCGCTCGGCCTCGCGATCCTGTTCGCGGTGCTGATCGCGCGCCCGATCCGCCAGCTCGATCTCGC
>DAOMBL010000003.1:0-25266 GCA_035427325.1 Casimicrobiaceae bacterium | reverse complement strand
GCACGGTCTGCTCGATCACGCGCGGACCCGCGAAGCCGATCAGCGCGCCAGGCTCCGCGAGCACGAGGTCCGCGACGAACGCGAACGACGCGGAGACGCCGCCCATCGTCGGGTCGGTCAGGATCGAAACGAACGGCAGGTGCGCCTTGGCGAGTTCCTGCAGGACCGCCGTGGTCTTGGCCATCTGGAAGAGCGAATTGACGCCTTCCTGCATGCGGGCGCCGCCGGACGCGGAAATGCACACGAACGGCACGCGGCTCTCGTAGGCGACGCGCACGCCGCGCACGAACCGCTCGCCGACGACCGAACCCATCGATCCGCCCATGAACTCGAACTCGAACGCCGCGACCACCAGCGGCACGCCCGCGATGCTCCCCTGCATCACGACGATGCCGTCGGTCTCGCCGGTCTCCTCCAGCGCCGCCGCGAGGCGCTCCGGATACTTCTTCTGGTCCTTGAACTTGAGCGAGTCGATCGGCACGACCTCGGAACCGATCTCGAAGCGGCCCTCGGGATCGAGCAACTGGTCGAGGCGGACGCGCGCGGCGACGCGCGCGTGGTGGCCGCACTTCGGGCACACCGACAGGTTCTTCTCGAGGTCGGTGCGGTAGAGCACCGCCTCGCAGGCCGGGCACTTGATCCACAGCCCCTCGGGCACCGCCTGCTTGCGCGTGCCGGGCGTGCTCTTGATCCGCGGAGGCAGAAGCTTCTGCAGCCAGCTCATCCTTGCCCTCTCCCCGGGCGGATCATTCGCCGATTCGACCCGTTTGTCGAGCCGGGCACCATCATGCGGCCCGCTTGGCCGGCATGGCATCGAGCGCCCGACGGATCGTCGCGAGCCACGCGCCCGCGCGCGCCGCCGCGCCCTCGGCCGGGCCGTTCTCGATCTCCTGGATGACCCGCGCGCCGATGATGACGGCGTCTGCATGCGCTGCGATCGCCTGCGCGCTCGCGGCATCGCGGATGCCGAAGCCCACGCCCACAGGCAACTTCACGTGGCGGCGGATCTCGGCGAGCCTGCGCACGACGTCCGAGGTGTCGAGATGGCCCGCCCCGGTCACGCCGCGAAGCGAGACGTAATAGACGAAGCCGCGCGCGAGCGCCGCGACCGCGTCGATGCGATCCGCAGGCGTCGTCGGCGCGAGCAGGAAGATCGTCGCGAGCCCGCGCTGGTGCAGGAGCGCCGCGAAGTCGTGCGCCTCCTCCGGCGGATAGTCGACGACGAGCACGCCGTCGACGCCCGCGCCGCGCGCGCGCTCCGCGAAGGCGGTCGCGCCCATCGCCTCGATCGGATTGGCATAGCCCATCAGCACGACCGGCGTCGTGGCATCGCGCTCGCGGAAGCGGCTCACCACGGCGAGCACGTCGCGCAAGCTCGTACCGCGGGCGAGCGAGCGCTCGGAGGCGCGTTGGATCACCGGTCCGTCTGCCCTCGGATCCGAGACCGGCCCGCCCAGTTCGATAGCGTCGGCGCCGGCGCCGACGAGCGCGTGCATCACGTCGAGCGTGGCTTCGAGCGACGGATCGCCGGTCGTGATGTAGGGAACGAGCGCGGTGCGGCCCGCGGCGCGCAGGCGCGCGAACGTCGCGTCGATCCTGTTCATGTCGCCAACCCCTGTGGGTCGGGCTTCAGCCCGACTGGATGCCCGGCGCCGGCGAAACCGTCGGCCTGAAGGCCGACCCACGGCGTCCTCTGTAGGTCGGGCTTCATCCTCTGTGGGTCGGGCTTCAGCCCGACGATCGGCGCGCACATCATCACGCGGACTTCGGCACGGCGAAGTCGAGCCCCGAGCGCTCGGCAACGGTCGCCATGTCCTTGTCGCCGCGCCCCGAGAGGTTGACCAGCAGGATGCGGTCCTTCGGAAGCTTCGGCGCGATCTTCGCTGCGTAGGCGAGCGCGTGCGCCGACTCGAGCGCCGGGATGATGCCCTCGATGCGGCAGCACGAGTGGAACGCCGCGAGCGCCTCGGCATCGTCGATCGTCACGTAATTCGCGCGCCCGCTGTCCTTCAGCCACGCGTGCTCCGGCCCCACGCCCGGATAGTCGAGGCCCGCCGACACCGAGTGCGTCTCGACGATCTGGCCGTTCGCGTCCTGCAGCAGGTAGGTGCGGTTGCCGTGCAGCACGCCGGGACGTCCCGCCGTGAGCGACGCGGCGTGCCGCCCGGTGGCCACGCCCTCGCCGCCCGCCTCCACGCCAACGAGCTTCACCTGCTCGTGCGGAATGTACGGGTAGAAGATGCCCATCGCGTTGCTTCCGCCGCCGACGCAGGCGATGACGACGTCCGGCTGGCGTCCGGCGGCCTCGGGCATCTGCACGAGGCACTCCCTGCCGATGACGCTTTGGAAATCGCGCACCATCATCGGGTAGGGGTGCGGGCCCGCGACGGTGCCGATGATGTAGAACGTGGACTCGACGTTGGTCACCCAGTCGCGCATCGCCTCGTTCAGCGCGTCCTTCAGCGTCTTCGAGCCCGACTCGACCGGTACGACCTTCGCGCCGAGGAGCTTCATCCGGTAGACGTTCTGCACCTGGCGCTTCACGTCCTCGGAGCCCATGTAGACGACGCACTCGAGTCCGTAGCGCGCGGCGACCGTCGACGCGGCGACGCCGTGCATGCCCGCGCCGGTCTCGGCGATCACGCGGGGCTTGCCCAGGCGGCGCGCGAGCAGCGCCTGGCCGATGCAGTTGTTCACCTTGTGCGCGCCGGTGTGGTTGAGATCCTCGCGCTTCAGCCAGATCTGCGCGCCGCCCAGTTCGCGCGACCAGCGCTCGGCGTGGTAGACCGGCGAGGGCCTGCCCACGTAGTGCTTCAACTCGCGCTCGAACTCCGCCTGGAAGGCAGGATCGCGTCGCGCGGCATCGTACTGCGCGCGCAGTTCGTCCAGCGCGCTGATCAGCGTCTCGGCGACGAACACGCCTCCGTAGGGCCCGAAGTGGCCGCGCGCGTCAGGCAGGTCGTTGAGTTGCATCGGCTTCTCGCACCCTCGCGACGAACGCGGCGATCCGCGCCGCGTCCTTGACCCCCTTGATCGGCGCGCCGCTCGCATCGCGCGCCTCGACGCCGGAGGAAACGTCGACCGCCCACGGCCGCACGCGCAGGATCGCTTCACGCACGTTGTCGGCCGAGAGCCCGCCCGACAGGACGATCGGCACCGGCAGCGAGCGTGGCACGCGATCCCAATCGAAGCTCCGGCCCGTGCCGCCCGGCAACCCGCCCGAGGGCGGATGATCGAGCAACCAACCCGCCGCATCCCCGTAGGACGAGCCCGATTCTAGCAAATCGACCCCCTCGCCCATCGCGATCGCCTTGAGCCAGGGGCGCCCGAACGCGCGGCAGAACGCTGCGCTCTCCCGGCCGTGGAACTGCAGCATCGCGAGCGGAACCGCGTCGAGCACCGCGCGCACCTCGTCCGCCGACGGATCGACGAACAGTCCGACGGTCGTCACGAACGGCGGCAGCGCCGCCGCGATCTCCCGCGCCCGTTCGACCGCGATCACGCGCGGCGTGCCCGGCCAGAACACCATGCCGATCGCGTCCGCTCCGGCGCGCGCAGCCTCGAGTGCGTGCTCGACGCGTGTCAGGCCGCAGATCTTGATGCGCGTGCGGCTCATGCGACGCGAAGCTCGCGCCGCGTCGGCGGCAGGCCGAACGACGCCTCGTAGTCCGCGCCGCAGAAGTAGAGGCCGTCGGGCGCGAAGGTCGCCGGCCCCTTCGTACGATCGCGCGCCGCCAGGAGTTCGCCGATCCAGCCCGGCGGCGCCTTGCCCGCGCCGACGTCGACGAGCGCCCCGACGAGGTTGCGCACCATGTGGTGCAGGAACGCGTTCGCGCTCACCTCGAATCGCAGGAGATCGCCGTCGGACGCGAGTTCGAAGCGGTGGATGGTCTTCACGGGCGATTTCGCCTGGCAGCCGGCGGCGCGGAACGACGAGAAGTCGTGCTCCCCGACCACGAGCGTCGCCGCCTCGCGCATGGCCCCGACGTCGAGCGGACGATGATACCAACCGACGCGTCCCGCCATCAGTCCGGGACGTTCGGGGCGCGCGAGCAGCAGGTAGGCGTAGTGACGCGCGAGCGCCGAGAACCGGGCATGAAACGCCTCGGGCACCGGATGCGCCCACAGCACCGCGATCGCGGAAGGCAGGTGCGCGTTGACGCCGCGCACCCACGCCGTCAGCGGCCGGTCGTCCGGAACCTCCGCGTGCACGATCTGCGATGTCGCGTGCACGCCCGCGTCGGTGCGTCCCGCCGGAATCGCGACGACGTCCGCTTGCGCAATCTCGCGCAGTGCGCGTTCGAGGGAGTCCTGCACGGCGCAGCGCGAGGGCTGCGACTGGAAGCCGCAGAAGCCGCGGCCGTTGTATTCGAGCGCCAGCGCGATGCGCATGGAAATGCAGGGTCAGGAATGTAGGGTCAGACTCGAATTTCGGAATGTAGGGTCAGACTCGACTTTCGGAATGTAGGGTCAGACTCGACTTTCCGGACCAACGATTCGCGAGATCCCTGGCCGCAGCGCCTGGAAAGTCGAGTCTGACCCTACATTCCTGTGACCCTACATTCCTGACCCGACAAAAACGACGACGGCGGGCCTCGCCCGCCGTCGTCGAAGTCTCAACGCAGCCGGACTAGCCGAGCTTCCCGAGGATCGCCTGCGCTTCCTTCTTCTGCTCGTCGTCGCCTTCGTGCAGGACTTCCTGAAGGATCTCGCGCGCGCCTTCGACGTCGCCCATCTCCTGGTAGGCCTTCGCGAGATCGAGCTTGGTCGCGGCGTCGTGCCACTGGCCGTCGAGCACCGAGGGCGTCGGATCCTCGAAGGTCGCCTTGTCGGGATCGAAATGGAGGTCGAGCTTGTCGAGTTCGAGCGCCGCGGCGGGCCGCGCGAGTTTGTCGGCGGTGCCGGAAACCGCAGCCGTCGCAGCGGTGAGCGCCGGCTCGGGCTTCGGCTTGAGCGGCGCGGGCTTGTCCGCATCATCGAGATGGAAGTCGAGATCGAACTTGTCGGCGGCGGCCTTCACCTTTTCGGCAATCGACTCCTGCGCCGACTCGGCCTTCGCGCCCAGCCCGTGCATCGCAGCGCCCGCGGTCGCGGCCATGGCCGCGCCTGCAGCGACGATGCCGGCCACGGTCCCGGCGCCCGCTCCCTGGGCGTGCGCCGGCTCGGCGTGCTTGTGGATGACCGTCTCTTCACCCGTGAACGCCTCGAACCGGGGCTCGGGCTTCGGAGCGGCGCCGGAGGTCGGCGTCAGCGAGATTTCCTCGTCGAGGCCGATGTCGAACTCCTTGTCCTCCTTCGGCGCCGCAGGCTTGTAGTCGCCTCCCACGGCGAAGGTGTCGCTTTCGACGCGCGCGGGACGCGACGCCGGCGTACCGCCCTCGGCGAACATCGGATTCGACGGGTCGAGCTGTCGGCCGAGGCCGACCGCCTTGTGCCACACCTCGCCCTGCCCCTGCGAGACCGCGTAGAGCTCCGAGGCGACCGTCTCGAACGCGGAGGGCTTGTTGTGCTGCGCATGGATCTCGAGCAGCTTGAGATAGATCTCCTGGCGCTGCGGATCCTTCTTGAGCGCGTCCTTGAGGATCTCCTCGGCCTGTGCATCGCGCCCGTACGCGAGGTAGACCTCGGCTTCCGCGATCGGATCGACCTCGTCGGTGTCGATGTTGCCCAGGCCCTCGCGGCTGAAGTCGCTGCCGAGAGAATTGTCGCCGGTGTTGACCACGCCACCGCCGGTCGAGCCGAACACGGTATTGGTCTTGATGTCGGTGCCCGAGATGATGCTGTCCTCGAACTTCGTCGTCTTGCGCCGGCGCATCGCGACGATCGCCGCGATGCCCGCGAGGATCGCGAGCGCGCCGCCACCGATCGCCCAGGTCGGCGTGTTCGCGAACAGGTCCTCGAAGAAGCCGGGCGCCTCCTTCGGGGGTTCGGCGATCTTCGGCGCCCCCTTCCGGACGACCTTCGGCGGTTCGCTTGCCGCGTCGGCCTTCGGCGGCTCCGCCTTCGGCGCTTCGGCGGCCTTCGGGGGTTCCGCCGGGGTTGGCGTCTCGGCCTTCGGAGCTACTGCCTTCGGCGGCTCGACTTTCGCGGGCTCCGCCTTCGCGGGCTCCGCCTTCGCGGGCTCCGCCTTCGCAGGTTCGACCTTCGCCGGTTCCACCTTCGCCGGTTCCACCTTCGGTGCCGCGGCGATCGGCGCCGGCCTGGGCTCCGTTCCCTTCGCAGCGGGCGCCGGCGCGGCCTTGCCCGACGCGGCCTCTGCCTGCGCCTGTGCCTGCGCCATCGCGGGACTGCGCAACTGCATCGCCTGTTGCATGTCGGCGATGGTGCGCTCGAGCATCGCGATGCGCGACTGCGCCTCGCGGAGCTGCTGCGCCTGAGCGACAGCGTCCTCGCTCGCCGCGCTCGCTCCACGACCTCCACCCGCATCCCTGGAAACGCGCAACTGATCGCCGCCCGGACGAGCCGCCGGGGCGGCTTCCGAAACGGCGGCGCCGATCTGGCCCGAGGCGCTGCGGCCGGCGGCACCCTGCGACGTCGGCGCGGCCGCGGCGATGCGGTCGCGGTACGCGCGCCAGTCGGCGGCCTGCACCTGGACCACGCGTGTCGCTTCCGGCGCGGGGGTCGACGCCGCTTCGTCCGCGCTCGGCACGGTGATGATGGCGCCGGTGCGCAGCCGGTTCATGTTGTTGCCGTCGAACGCTCCGGCGTTGCTCTTGAACAGCGCCACGAGCATCTGGTCGAGCGTGACCGTCGCGGGCTTCGTGTCGGCGGCGATCTTCGACAGCGTGTCGCCGCGCTTGACCGCGTATCCCGCGCCGGCGGCAACGGCCGGTGCGGCCGGGGCAGCGGTGCTTGCAACGGGTGCTGGCCTCGGCGCCGGGGAGGTCGCGGCGCCACGCACCGGCGTGACCGGTTCGACCGGCGCCTGCACCTGAACCCCGGGCGGATCGAGAAGGAACGTGTAGCTTCGAACGATGCGCCCGGACGCCCAGTTCGCCTCGACGATCAGGTCCAGGTAAGGCTCGTTCACGGCCGACGGCGAGGTCACGCGCAGGTACGGCCCGTTCGGCCCCTGCTCGACGGTAACGCGCGTGCGGGCGAGCGCCGGCTGGAACGTCATGTTGTTCTGCCGGTAGAGCGCCGGGTCGGAGATCCGCGCGGACAGCGTGTCGAGTTCGTCGCGCGACGCCGATGTGAGATCGATGCGTGCCGACAGCGGCTGCCCCAGCGCGGATTCGACGGTCAGCCGCCCGAGGCCGAGCGCCTGCACGGCGCCCGAGGCCATCAGGGCCGTCGCCAGCAGCGTCAGTTTGAAGACCGGTTTCGCACGCATGCCGTCCCCTCGCCGAATGCGCAATGTCTCAAGCAAACATAACATCATGGATTTAGCACCGCAAGCTAAACCTCAGTATTAGCTTGCCTTTTTGCCCGCAAGTACCCGATGCAACGAGCAAGCTTCATGCCGACGTGCTGGAGACGGACCAAGCGATGGTGGCCTCCCTGCCAGGAGTCCACAACATGTTGTGGCGTCAGGGCCGCCCGGCACCGCGGGATCGTGGTGTTGCTTTCCTGTGCCCTCGCCACGCCGGAATTCGGGATGGGATGACCAGCAACGCGAACCCGCGAACGCCTGACGGCGCTCGCGGGCCCAAGGCTCCAACGCGGCGGGCTCAGGCGGACTGAAGGATGCGCAGCATGCGCCGCAGGGGCTCGGCGGCGCCCCACAGCAACTGATCGCCGACGGTGAACGCTCCCACGTAGTGCCCGCCCATCGCGAGCTTGCGCACGCGGCCGACCGGAATTTCGAGCTTCCCCGTGGCCGCTGCGGGGGTCAGGTGGCGGATGCTCTCGTCGCGCGTGTTCGGAACGAGGCGCACCCACTCGTTCGCACCGGCGATCAGGCGCTCGATCTCCCCGATCGGCAGGTCTTCGCGCAGCTTCATCGTGATCGCCTGCGAGTGGCAGCGCATCGCGCCGATCCGCACGCAGATCGACTCCACCGGAATCGGCGGCCGCGCGCCGTTGGTGCTTCGAGCGGATCCGGCCGGATCTCCCGAGGACGCCCCCCGGCCCAGGATCTTGTTCAGTTCGGCGCCGCCCTTCCACTCCTCGCGGCTCATGCCGTTGCCCAGGTCCTTGTCGATCCAGGGGATCAGGCTGCCGGCGAGCGGCACGCCGAAGTGCTCGGTCGGGAATCGGTCGTCGCGCAGGATGCCGGCCACCTCCCGGTCGATGTCGAGGATCGACGAATCGGGGGCGGCGAGCAGCGCCTTCGCGGCCAGATGGGCCTCGCCCATCTGGTGCAGCAATTCGCGCATGTTCTGCGCGCCCGCGCCGGAGGCCGCCTGGTAGGTCATGCAGGTCATCCACTCGACGAGGTCGCGCTCGAGCAGCCCCGCGAGTCCCATCATCATCAGGCTGACCGTGCAGTTGCCGCCGATCCAGTTCTTCGTCCCCGCGCGCCGCGCCGCGTCGATCACCGGGCGGTTCACCGGGTCGAGGATGATGACCGCGTCGTCCTTCATGCGCAGCGTCGAGGCGGCGTCGATCCAGTGACCCTGCCAGCCCGACGCGCGGATCTTCGGGTGCATGGCGCTCGTCCAGTCGCCGCCCTGGCAGGTCACGATCGCGTCGAGGCCCGCGAACGCCGCAGGATCGTTGCCGTCCCGCAAGACACCGGCCGCCTTCCCGACGTCGGGCGAAGCCCCGCCTGCCTTCGAGGTCGAATAGAACACCGGGTCGATGCGTTCGAAGTCCCGCTCCGCGCGCATGCGCTCGAGCAGCACCGAACCGACCATGCCGCGCCAACCGACGAAACCGACTCTCATGAGATTCACCTGCTCCCCCCGCCGTGGTCCCCGGGCGTCCCCGCCGCTCGCGGGGACGAAAGCGGTGGCGAAGCCCGACCCGTCAGGTCGTGATGGTGGTGACTTTTTTCGTGAACGTCGCGCGCGCCGCCGCCGCCGCGGAGGCGGAGCGGAAGGGAGCGAGCCCGGGCGCGCGACAGGTCATGCCGCACATGGTACCACTACCCGCCGGACCGGTTTCCTGACGCCGGACCGAATCTACAGGGCAGCGACGACCGCGTCGCCCATCGCGCGGGTCCCGATGACGCGCTCGCCGGGGAGCGCGATGTCGCCGGTTCGCCCGCCGTCGGCGAGCACCTTGCGCACCGCGCGCTCGATCCGGTCGGCCGCGTCGGCGCGCGCGAAGGTGTAGCGGAACATCATCGCGAGCGAGAGGATCGTCGCGAGCGGATTCGCCTTGTCCTGCCCGGCGATGTCGGGCGCGGATCCGTGGATCGGCTCGTAGAGGCCCTTCCGGTGCGCGTCGAGCGAGGCGGAGGGCAGCATGCCGATCGAGCCGGCGAGCATCGAGGCCTCGTCGGACAGGATGTCGCCGAAGATGTTGCCGGTGACGATCACGTCGAACTGCTTCGGTGCGCGCACGAGCTGCATCGCGGCGTTGTCGACGTACATGTGCGACAGCGAGACGTCCGGATAGTCGCGTCCGACGCGCGTGACGACCTCGCGCCACAGGATCGAAGTGTCGAGCACGTTGGCCTTGTCGACCGAGCAGAGGCGATGCGCGCGGCGCCGCGCCGTCTCGAAGCCCACGCGCGCGATGCGCTCGATCTCCGGCACGCTGTAGAGCATCGTGTCGAAGCCCTCGTCGTGCCCCTCCGCATTGCGGCGGCGGCCGCGCGGCTGGCCGAAGTAGATGTCGCCGGTGAGTTCGCGCAGGATCATGAGGTCGAGGCCGGCGACGACCTCGGGTTTCAGCGTCGACGCCGCCGCGAGTTCCGGATACAGGATCGCGGGACGCAGGTTCGCGAAGAGCCCCAGCGCCTTGCGAATGCCCAGGATCCCCTGCTCGGGCCGCAGTTCGCGCGGCAGCGTGTCGTACCTCGGGCCTCCGACCGCTCCGAGCAGCACCGCGTCGGCCGCGCGCGCGAGATCGAGCGTCGCCTTCGGCAGCGGATGCCCGGCGGCGTCGTGACCGGCACCGCCGATCGCCGCGGACTCCGTCTCGATCGGCAGGCCGTCGCGCCTGAGCGCGTCGAGCACGCGAACCGCTTCGCGCACGATCTCGGGTCCGATGCCGTCGCCGGGGAGGAGGCAGATCTTCATGTCGGTCAGGTCAGCAGGTGGGAGAGGGAAGGCCGCGCGATGCCGGACACGCGCCGCGCGCCGCCCGGGAGGGGACGGGCCGCGCGATCGGTCCGCGCGACGTCAGGCGAGCCAGGGCTGTTCGGCGAGCCGTCTCGCCTCGAACGCGCGAATCTCGTCGGCGTGCGCGAGCGTGAGGCCGATGTCGTCCAGCCCCTCGATCAGGCAGTGCTTGCGGAAAGGCTCGACATCGAAGCGGAACGCGAGCGAGCCGTCCTTCGTCGCGACCGTCTGCCGCTCGAGGTCGATCGTGAGCGAGAAGCCGGGGAACGCGGCCGTCGCGTCGAACAGTTTCGCGACCTCGGACTCGCCGAGCACGATCGGCAGGAGGCCGTTCTTGTAGCAGTTGTTGTGGAAGATGTCGGCGTACGACGGCGCGACGATCGCGCGGAAACCGAAGTCGGCGAGCGCCCACGGCGCGTGCTCGCGCGAGCTGCCGCAGCCGAAGTTCCGCCGCGCGAGCAGGATCGTCGCGCCCCGGTAGCGCGCCTGGTTCAGCACGAAGTCCGGATTCACCGGCCGCCGCGCGTGATCCATCCCCGGCTCTCCATGGTCGAGGTAGCGCCAGGCGTCGAACAGGTTCGGTCCGAACCCCGAGCGCTTGATCGACTTCAGGAACTGCTTGGGGATGATTGCGTCGGTGTCGACGTTCGCGCGGTCGAGCGGCGCGACGATCCCGGTGTGCACGCGAAAGGGTTCCATCCTCGGGGCTCCTCGGCAGGCGGGCTACTTCGGCTTCGACTTCTCGGCGGCGTTCTCGAGCGCCTGGCCGCCTGCCTTCACGTCCTTGCCGATGCCCGCCATCGTGTTGCATCCGGCGAGCGCGAGCACGAAGACCGCGAGCGCCGCGAACGAAACGATCCTGCCCATGCGCGTTCCCTCCTAGCCCAGCCGCCGGACGTCGACGAAATGGCCGGCGATCGCGGCGGCCGCGGCCATCGCGGGGCTGACGAGGTGCGTGCGTCCGCCCGCGCCCTGCCGCCCCTCGAAGTTGCGGTTCGACGTCGATGCGCAGCGCTCGCCCGGCTCGAGCCGGTCGTCGTTCATCGCGAGGCACATCGAGCAGCCCGGTTCGCGCCACTCGAACCCCGCGGCTCGGAACACGCCGTCGAGCCCTTCCTTCTCGGCCTGCGCCTTCACGCTGCCCGAGCCCGGCACGACCATCGCGAGTCGCACGTTGCGCGCGACCTTGCGCCCGCGCGCGACCTCCGCCGCCGCGCGCAGGTCCTCGATGCGCGAATTCGTGCACGAACCGATGAACACCTTGTCGATCGCGATGTCGGTGATCGACGTGTTCGGCGTGAGGCCCATGTACGCGAGCGCCTTCTCGATGCCGTCGCGCCGCGTCGCGTCCCGCTCGCGCTCGGGGTCGGGGACGCGGCCGCCGACCGGGACCACCATCTCGGGCGACGTGCCCCAGGTCACCTGCGGCTCGATCGCCGCCGCGTCGAACACGTGGGTCGCGTCGTAGCTCGCGCCTTCGTCGGTGACGAGCGTGCGCCAGTGCGCGACCGCGCGGTCCCAGCGCTCGCCCGCAGGCGCGAACCGCCGGCCGCGCAGGTAGTCGATCGTCGTGTCGTCGACCGCGACGAGACCCGCGCGCGCGCCCGCCTCGATCGCCATGTTGCAGACGGTCATCCGGCCTTCCATCGACAGCGCGCGAATCGCGCTGCCGCCGAACTCGATCGCGTGCCCGGTGCCTCCGGCGGTGCCGATGCGCCCGATCACCGCCAGCACGATGTCCTTCGCGGTCACCCCGAAGCCCAGGCGCCCGTCGACGCGCACCAGCATGGTCCTGGCGCGCTTCGCGAGCAGGCATTGCGTCGCCAGCACATGCTCGACCTCGGAGGTGCCGATGCCCCAGGCGAGGCACGCGAATGCCCCGTGCGTGCTCGTGTGCGAGTCGCCGCACACGACCGTCATGCCCGGGAGCGTCGCACCGGTCTCCGGCCCGATCACGTGGACGATGCCCTGGCGCTTGTCGAGGAACGGGAAATACGCCTTCGCGCCGGTCGCGCGGATGTTCGCGTCGAGCGTCTCGACCTGCGTGCGGGAGATCGGGTCGGCGATGCCCTTCGCCCAGTCCTTCGTCGGCGTGTTGTGGTCGGCGGTCGCGACGATCGAGCTCGGGCGCCAGGGCTTGCGTCCCGCGAGCCGCAGGCCTTCGTAGGCCTGCGGGCTCGTCACCTCGTGCACCAGGTGACGGTCGATGTACAGCAGCGCGGTCCCGTCCGGTTCGGTGCGAACGACGTGGCTGTCGAAGAGCTTGTCGTAGAGGGTGCGGCGCATGGGTTCCGCCTCGACGTCGAGCCTGTCATTATCGCACGGCGCACCACAGGCGCTTCTCGCCCCGGGTCGAGGAGCGACCGCATCGAGCGAAGCGGCGTCCGCCCCGAAAACGCCCTGTGGGTCGGGCTTCAGCCCGACGGGGTTCGTGCCCATGCGACGGAACGGCGTCGGCCTGAAGGCCGACCCACAGGAAGCGCTTCCCGGCGCTCGATGCGCCGCCACCGGAAACGCCGGCGCCTCTGTCCTCTGATTCCTGATCCCTGATACCTGATGTCGGCCTGAAGGCCGACCCACAACTCTCCGCTGTGGGTCGGGCTTCAGCCCGACGGCTTGGGCTTCAGCCCGACGGCTTGGGCTTCAGCCGGATGCAGCCTCCCCGGCTCGCGCGACGCGCAGTACGCGCTCGACGAGGTCGGGCGCCCAGGGATCGACGGCCTCGCCCGGCATCGAGCGCAGCCAGGTCATCTGCCGCTTGGCGAGCTGCCGGGTTGCCGCGATGCCGGTCGCGCGAAGCTGGTCGCGGTCGATCTCGCCGTCGAGGAAGCGCCACGCCTGACGGTAGCCGACCGAGCGCATCGACGGCATCGACGGGTCGAGCGCGTGGCGCTCGCGCAGGGCCGCCAGCTCGTCGACGAGGCCGGCGGCCAGCATGGCATCGAAGCGGCGCGCGATCTCGCGGTGCAAGCGCTCGCGATCGGCCGGCACCAGCCCGATGCGGATGGCGTCGAAGGGCACGCCCTCACGCCGGCCCTGCCACGCGGAGAGCGGCCTGCCGGTCAGGCGCCACACCTCGAGCGCGCGCTGGATGCGCTGCGCGTCGTTCGGCGCGAGGCGCATGGCGGTCGCCGGATCGACGCGCGCGAGTTCGTCGTGCATGCGCGGCCAGCCGACCCGTGCCGCCTCCGCGTCGATCGCGTCGCGCGTCGCGCGATCGGCGCGCGGCAGCTCCGACAGTCCCTCGGCCAGCGCCTTCACGTAGAGCATCGTGCCGCCTGCGAGGATCGGCACGCGGCCCCTCGCGCGAAGGTCCGCGATCGCGGCGTTCGCGTCGGCGCAGAATCGCGCGGCCGAGTAGCTCTCGGTCGGCTCGATCAGGTCGATCAGGTGATGCGGAACGCGGTCGCGCGTCGCCGCGTCCGGCTTCGCGGTGCCGATGTCCATGCCTCGGTAGACCTGGGCGGAATCGACGCTGACGATCTCTCCCCCGAGCGCGTCCGCCAGCGCGAGCGCGAGCGCGCTCTTGCCGGTGGCGGTGGGACCGGTGACGAGGACCGCGCGCACGGGCCCGCTCACCGCCCGCGCATGAACAGGCGGTCGAGCTCCGGCAGCGTGAGCTGGTACCAGGTCGGCCGCCCGTGGTTGCACTGGCCCGAGCGTTCGGTCGCCTCCATCTCGCGGAGCAGCGCGTTCATCTCGGGGATCGCGAGCAGGCGGTTCGCGCGCACCGAGCCGTGGCAGGCCATCGAGGCGAGCATCTCGTCGCGGCGCGCGTCGATGGCGCCGCTGCCGCCGTGTTCGCGCAGCTCGTGCAGCACGCTCCGCGCGAGCGTCGTCGCGTCCGCGTCGGCGAGCGGCGCGGGGACCGAGCGCACCGCGAGCGTGCCCGGACCGAGGCGCGAGATCGCGAAGCCGAGGCGGTCGAGTTCGTCCGCATGGTCGTCGGCAGCGGCGATCTCGACCGGCTCCGCCGCGAAGGTCGCGGGCACCAGGAGCGGCTGCGAAGGCAGGCGCCCGTGGTGCGCGGCCTTGAGCTTCTCGTAGACGATGCGCTCGTGCGCCGCGTGCATGTCGACGAGCACGAGGCCCGCGCGGTTCTGCGCGAGCACGTAGACGCCATGGAGCTGGGCGAGCGCGAAGCCCAGCGGATGGTCGTCGCCGGTGTCGGGCAGCGCGGGCGCATCCTCGCGACGCTCGCCGAAGAGCCGCGCGTAGAACGGCGACGGCTCCGCGGCGAGCGCCAGCGCGTCCTGCGTCGCGACCGCGGCTGCCTGGCCGCCGACGGACGTCGAACCCGGCGGCGGCATCCGCGCCGCCGCGATCCCGAGCCGGTCGGCCGCAGACACCGCCGGCGCCTCGGCCGCGCTCGCGGCGAGCGCGCGCTCGACCGCGCCCCGCACGAACGGGTGCAGCGCGCCGCCGTCGCGAAACCGGACTTCGGTCTTCTGCGGGTGAACGTTGACGTCGACGCGGCGGGCATCCACGGAGAGCCAAAGCGCGTACGCGGGCTGCCGGTCGTGGTGCAGCACGTCGCGGTAGGCCTCGCGCACCGCGTGCGCGAGCATCCGGTCGCGCACGAAGCGGCCGTTCACGAACAGCATCTGCGTCGCGGCCGTCTGCGTCGCGTGCGCCGGCCGGATCGCGTAGCCGGCGAGGCTCACGCCCGCGGATTCGGCTTCGACGATCGCCGAGCCGCGCACGAACGCCTCGCCCAGCAGCGCCTCGACGCGCGATGCGCGCGACCCCGGCAGCAGGCGATGCACCTGGCGCCCGTTGTGCGCGAGCGAGAATCCCACCGCCGGATGCGCGAGCGCGAGGCGCGTGAACGCCGCCTCGCAGTGCGCCCACTCGGTGGCGTCGGTGCGCAGGAACTTCCTGCGCGCGGGCGTGTTGAAGTACAGCTCCTCGACCGCGATCGAGGTGCCGGCTGCCAGCGCGGCCGGCGCGATCGGCGCCACGGTGCCCCCGTCGACCTCGATGCGCCAGGCGTGCGGACGTCCCGCGGAGCGCGAGGTCAGCGCGAGGCGCGACACCGCCGCGATCGACGCGAGCGCCTCGCCGCGAAACCCCAGCGTCGCGATCGCTTCGAGATCCGACGGTGCGGCGATCTTCGAGGTCGCGTGGCGCGCAACCGCGAGCGGCAGGTCCTCGCGCTCGATCCCCGCGCCGTCGTCGACGACGCGGATCCGCTTGATGCCGCCGCCGGCGAGATCGACGTCGATGCGCGTCGCCCCGGCGTCGAGGCTGTTCTCGATCAATTCCTTGAGCGCCGCGGCGGGGCGCTCGACCACCTCGCCGGCGGCGATCTGGTTGATCAGGAGGTCCGGCAGCGCCCGGATCGCGCCCATCGCTACGCGAGGTGGCGCGCCCAGCGCGCGTAGACGCCGTCGGCGAGCGCATTGAGCGACGCGATGCGTTCGCCGACCGCGTCCAGGATGTCGGCGCGCGACTGTCGCTCCGGCGACGAGATCGCGGGCAACTCGTCGGGCGCCATGTCGCACCACGCCGCGAGCATGTCCGCGGTCATCTCGATGTGGCACTGCATGCCGAGGTGGCGGTCGTCGAGCACGTAGGCCTGGTTCGGGTTGTGCGCGTTCCCGAGCACGCGCGTCGCGCCGGGCGGGATCGTGAACGCGTCGTAGTGCCACTGGAACACGTTCATCCGGTCGCGGCCGCCGAACCAGTCGCGCGCGGCGGTGTCGTCGACCGCGTCCACGTCGATCCAGCCGATCTCGGTCGTCGGCGCGCGCGTGACGACCCCTCCGAGCGCGCGGGAGAGGATCTGGCCGCCGAGACAGTGGCCAATCACCGGCACCCGAGCGTCGACCGCGCGGCGCAGCAACACCGCGAGCGGATCCCGCCAGTCGAACGGATCGTTCGCGCCCATCGGGCCGCCCATCATCCCGATGCCGGCGAAGCGCTCCGGATCGTCCGGCACCGGCTCGCCCAGGTCGAGCGCGAAGAGCCGCCACGGGCGCTCGTTCGCCTCGAGCCATTGGGAGAAGCGTCCCGGACCCTCGGAACGCGAGAACCGGAACACGGCGACGGGGCGCATGATCGTGCGGCGAAGGGCGGAACGGGCGGACCGCGCGCGTCGACGGAACGGCGCGCCGATACAATGGCGAATCGTTCATTCTAGCAGCGGCGAGATGCACCACCGCACTCCCCACGCCATGCTTCGACACGCGATCGCCCGCCCCACGGCGGCCGTGTTCGCGGCGGCGGCGCTCGTCGCCGCCTGCGCGACCGTGCCCGGACCTGCCGTCGTTCCGAACGGGAACCTGAAGGTCGAGGGCATCCCGCCGATCCCGGCATCGCTCGCCGCGAAGGTCGCGCCCTACACCGAGTTCCGGCCGCGGTTTCTCGCGTCGTGGCATCCGCGGCGGCACGAGCTCGTCGTGACGACCCGCGCGAGGAACACGTCGCAGCTCTTCGACGTGCGCGCGCCGCTCGCCGGCCCCGTGCAGCTCACCGATTTCGCCGAGCCGGTGCGCTTCGGCGCGTGGTGGCCCGCCAAGCCCGACACGCTGCTGTTCGTGCGCGACACCGGCGGCAACGAGCGCGCGCAGCTCTACCGCCTCGATCCCGGCGCGAAGGAACCCGTGCTGCTGACCGATCCCGCGCGCCGTCACCAGTTCCTCGCGCTCAACCGCGCGCGCGACCGGATGCTGATCGGATCCACCGACGTCGACCAGGCCGGCGTGCGCCGCGAGAATCCGACGCTCGACGTCACGCTGCTCGATCCGCTGGATCCCGCGGGCGCGCGGAAGCTCGCGACGCTTCCCGGCACGGGCTGGGGCGACTTCAGCTACTCGTTCGACGGCGCGCGCCTCGCGATGACCGAGTTCCGGTCGGTGACCGAGTCCATCGTCTGGGTGCTGGATCTTTCGACCGGCGAGCGCAGGCGCGTGCTGCCGGGCCCGGACGACGACCCGAAGCGCACGATCGCGTCGACGCAGCTCGCGTTCTCGCGCGACGGCAGGGGCCTCTTCCTGACGACCGACCGCGACGGCGAGTTCCAGCGGGCGTCGTACCTGGATCTCGCGACCGGACGACTCGAGGCCTTCGGCCCCGACACCTGGGACATCGAGGAACTCGTGCTCTCGCGCGACGGCCGGACGCTCGCGATGGTCGTCAACGAAGCCGGCGCCGGCGTGCTGCGCCTCTTCGATGCGGACACGCGCCGCGAGCTGCCGCGGCCGGACGTGCCGATCGGCACCGTGAGCGGCGTGAAGTGGCACGCGGACTCGACCGCGCTCGCGTTCAACCTCGACTCGTCGCGCAGCCCGGGCGACGTCTACGTGCTCGAGCTCGCGGGCAATCGCGTCGCGCGCTGGACCGACACGAAGGTCGAGGGCCTCGACGCGTCGCGCTTCGCGGTGCAGTCGCCGATCGAGTGGACGAGCTTCGACGGCCGCACGATCACCGGATTCATCGCGAGGCCGCCCGCGGACCGGTTCCGGGGCAGGCGTCCGGTGATGATCCGGATCCACGGCGGGCCCGAAGCCCAGGCGCGGCCGGGCTTCCTCGGCCGCTGGAACTACTACATCAACGAGCTCGGCATCGCGATCGTCGAGCCGAACGTCCGCGGGTCGATCGGCTACGGCAAGAGCTTCGTCTCGCTCGACAACGGGATGAAGCGCGAGGACTCGGTGCGCGACATCGGCGCGCTGCTCGATTGGATCGCGGCGCAACCCGACCTCGATCCGTCGCGCGTCGTCGTCGCCGGAGGCAGCTACGGCGGCTACATGGCGCTCGCGGTCGCGACCGCCTATTCGGACCGCATCGCCGGGGCGATCGACGTCGTCGGCATCGCGAACTTCGTCACGTTCCTCGAGCGCACGGAGACGTACCGGCGCGACCTGCGCCGTGTCGAGTACGGGGACGAGCGCGATCCCGCGATGCGCGCGTTCCTCGAGAAGATCTCGCCGGTGAACAACGCCGCGAAGATCGGCAAGCCGCTCTTCGTCGTGCATGGCCGCAACGATCCGCGCGTGCCCTACACCGAGGCCGAGCAGATCGTCGAGACCGTCCGGTCGCAGGGTGCGCCGGTCTGGTACCTGCTCGCCGCGAACGAGGGTCACGGCTTCGCGAAGAAGGAGAACGCCGACTTCCTGTTCTACGCGACGATCCGGTTCCTGCAGGAGACGGTGCTCGAGTAGGGGCGCCGGCGATTCCCGCGGCAGCGCATCGAGCGCCAGGAAGCGTCTTTCGCAGGTCGGCCTTCAGGCCGACGCGGTCGTCCTGTGGGTCGGCCTTCAGGCCGACGATATTCATCGCATCGCCGCCGACCCCGTCGGGCTGAAGCCCGACCCACGGCGAATGCGCCAAAGCCCGTCGGGCTGAAGCCCGACCCACAGGGCTCGAGCCCGACCCACAGGGACCCAGGCCCGGCCCGCGGCAGAGGGGTTGTGGGTCGGCCTTCAGGCCGACGCTGTTCCGTCGCACTGGCACGAACCCCGTCGGGCTGAAGCCCGACCCACGGCGAATGCGCCAAAGCCCGTCGGGCTGAAGCCCGACCCACAGGGCTCGAGCCCGACCGCGGCCCGGCCTACAGGCCTCTCGCGATGCGGGCGAACGCCGAGTGGTTGTGGATCGACTCGAAATTCTCGGCCTCGACCGCGAAGGCGATGAAGCGCGAATCGGCCGCGAGCCGCGCGGCGACGCCCCGGACGAGATCCTCGACGAAGCGCGGGTTGTCGTACGCGCGCTCGGTCAGGTACTTCTCGTCGGCGCGCTTCAGGATGCCGTAGAGTTCCGCCGAGGCTTCCGACTCGGCGATGCGCAGGAGTTCTCCCACGCCGATCGCATCGCGCGGGCGCACGCCGATCGTGATCGTCGAGCGCTGGTTGTGCGCGCCGTACTCGGCGATCTCCTTCGAGCACGGGCAAAGCGAGGTCACCGGCACCGCCACTGTGACCAGCGAGCGGTAGCCGCCGTCCTTCAGCTCGCCCTCGAGCCGCACCTCGTAGTCGAGCAGGCTCGCCACCCCCGAGATCGGCGCGCACTTGCGCACGAACCACGGGAACGCGATCTCGACCCGTCCGCCCGGCGCGTCCAGGCGGTCGACGAGGTCGCCCAGGAGCCCGCGCAGCGACGCGACGGTCAGCGGCGCCGCCCCGGGGGCGGTCAGGTCCTCGAGCAGTTGCACGAGCCGGGACATGTGCGTGCCCTTGCGGTCGGCAGGCAGCGCCACGCTCACCGCGAAGGTCGCGATCGTCGACTGCGCCGGCGCGTCGCCGTCGGCGAACGCGAGCGGGTAGCGCAGGCCGCGGATGCCGACCTGGTCGATCGCGAGGTCGCGGTCGTCGCTCCCGGACTGCGTGTCGGGGATCGCGAGCAGCGTCGAGGGATTCTCGGGACGGTTCATCGGGAACGAAAGCCTATCATGCGGCCGGTTTGACGCGCAGGGGAGCCGCCTGCGCAGGGAAGCGCGCCTCGATCGAGCGCTCGATACCGTCGGCATCGAGCCCGCACTGCGCCAGCAGCGCGGAAGGATCGCCATGGTCGACGATGGTGTCGGGCAGGCCCAGGTGGAGCAGAGGCACCGTGGCGCCGGCGGCAGCGAGTGCCTCCGCCACACCGCTGCCCGCGCCGCCCGCGACGACGTTCTCCTCGACCGTGACGATCGCGTCGTGGCTGCGGGCGATCTCGAGCACGAGGTCGAGGTCGAGCGGCTTCACGAAGCGCATGTCGACGACGGTCGCGTCGAGTCGCCCGGCGGCGGAGAGCGCCGGGGCCACCGGCGCGCCGAACGCGAGGATCGCGACCCGCCCGCTTTCCCGGCCCGACGCGCGCAACGGCCGGGCCTTCCCCACCGGCAGCGCGTCCAGGCCCGGGTCGATCGGCGCCCCCGGACCGGTGCCGCGCGGATAGCGCACCACGGCCGGCGAGCCCAGCCGGAACGCGGTCGTGAGCATCCGGCGGCACTCGTCCTCGTCGGAGGGCGCCATCACCGTGGTGTCCGGCAGGCAGCGCAGGAACGAAAGGTCGAAGGCTCCCTGGTGCGTCGCGCCGTCCGCGCCGACCAGTCCCGCGCGGTCGACGGCGAACACGACCGGCAGCTTCTGCAGCACCACGTCGTGGATCAGCTGGTCGTAGGCGCGCTGCAGGAAGGTCGAGTAGATCGCGACCACCGGCTTCATCCCCTCGCAGGCGAGTCCCGCGGCGAAGGTGACCGCGTGCTGCTCGGCGATGCCGACGTCGAAGTAGCGGTCTGGGAACTGGCGCGAATAGCGCACGAGCCCGGAGCCCTCGCGCATCGCCGGCGTGATCGCGACGAGCTTCGGATCGGCGCGCGCCATGTCGCACAGCCAGTCGCCGAACACCTGCGTGTACGCGGGCGCGCCGCCGGGCTTCGCCACGATGCCCACGTCCGGGTCGAACCGGCCGACGCCGTGGTAGAGGATCGGGTCGGCTTCCGCGGGCGCGTAGCCGTGCCCCTTCCTCGTCACGACGTGCAGGAACTGCGGTCCGTTCATCTTGCGCACGTTCGCGAGCGTGCGCACCAGCAGGTCGACGTCGTGGCCGTCGATCGGGCCGATGTAGTTGAACCCGAATTCCTCGAACAGCGTGCCCGGCAGCACCATGCCCTTCGCGTGTTCCTCGACGCGCCGCGCGATCTCGTGCGCGGGGCCCGGCAGCTTCGCGAGCACGCCCTTGCCGCCGCGCCGGACGGTGTCGTAGAGGCGCGACGAGAGCACCTTCGCGAGGTAGGTGTTGAGCGCGCCGACCGGCTCGGAGATCGACATGTCGTTGTCGTTCAGGATCACGAGCAGGTCGGCGCCCGCGGCGTTGTTCAGCGCCTCGAACGCCATGCCGGCGGTCATCGCGCCGTCGCCGATCACCGCGACGACACGGCGCGCGTCGCCCTGGAGGCGCGCCGCGGTCGCCATGCCCAGCGCCGCCGAGATCGATGTCGACGAGTGCGCGGTGCCGAAGGTGTCGAACGGACTCTCGCTGCGCTTCGGGAAGCCCGACGGACCGCCCTGCCGACGCAGGTTCGCCATCGCCTCGCGCCGTCCGGTCAACGCCTTGTGCGCGTAGGTCTGGTGGCCGACGTCCCACACGATGCGGTCGCGCGGCGTGTCGTACACGTAGTGCAGCGCCACGGTCAGCTCGACGGTGCCGAGGTTCGACGAGAGATGGCCGCCGGTCGACGCGACCGACCGGAGCAGGAACGCGCGCAGCTCGTCGGCCAGGCGCGGCAGGTCCGCACGATCGAGCTTCCGCAGGTCCGCGGGCGAGTCGATGCGGTCGAGGAGCGATCCCATGTCAGTGCGTGCGCGACACGATGTCGCCGGCGATCTCGACCAGCCGCCGCGCCCGCGCGTAGGGGGCGAGCGAGGCGCGCGCCTCGTCGCCGAGCGAACGCGCCTTCGCGCGCGCGGCGTCGAGCCCGAGGATCGACACGTAGGTGGGCTTGCCCGAGGCAGCGTCCTTGCCGGCGGTCTTGCCGAGCGTCGCCGTCGAGCCTTCGACGTCGAGCACGTCGTCGACGACCTGGAACGCGAGCCCGGCGGCGCGCGCGTAGGCGTCGAGCGCGCGTTCGCCCTCCTCGTCGAGCGGCCGCCCCGCCGCCGCGCCGAGGCGCACCGCGGCGCGGATCAGCGCGCCGGTCTTCAGCCGATGCATGGTCTCGAGGTCGCGCTCGCTCATCGCGGAACCGGTCGCGGCGAGATCGATCGCCTGCCCGCCTGCCATGCCGGCCGCGCCGGAGGCCTCGGCGAGGAGCGCGCACGCCCGTCCGGCGTCGCGCCATCCCGCCCGGCCGAGGACCGCGAACGCCTGCGCCTGCAGGGCGTCGCCCGCGAGCAGCGCGGTCGCCTCGCCGAACGCCACGTGGCAGGTCGGACGGCCCCGACGCATCGTGTCGTCGTCCATCGACGGCAGGTCGTCGTGCACGAGCGAGTAGGCGTGGACCATCTCGACCGCCACCGCGGCGGCGTCGATGTCGGCCGCTTCCGCGTGCGCGAACTCGCCCGCTGCGTAGGCGAGCAGCGCGCGGATGCGCTTGCCGCCGCCCAGCGTCGCGTAGCGCATCGCCTCGACCAGGGTGGCGGCCCGCTCGTTTGCCGGCGGCAGCGCACGGTCGAGCGCGGCTTCCACGCGCGCGCGCCGTTCGGCCGCCCACACCGCGTAGGTCACGTCGTCCTTCACCGGCAGGGGCCCTCGGCCATCGTCGATGCCGCCGTCAGGCGTCCTCCGGCTTGAACGCCTTGAGCACGCCCTTCTCCAGTACCTCGATCTCCTGCTGCGCGTCCTTGAGCGTCGCCTGGCAGTACTTGAGGAGTTCCGCGCCACGCCGGTACGCGTCGAGCGCCTCCTTGAGCGGCATCTGCCCCCCCTCCATCGCTTCGACGAGCGACTCGAGTTCGGCGAGCGCCGCCTCGAAACTCGCGGGCGCGGTCGTGGTCTTGGGCATGAGGATCCTCGAAGTTCGGGCCGGAGGGGCGGAAGCGCCCGCAGCGCCGGCCCGTGCCCCGGCAGGCAGCGGTAAGGTCTTGACCTGATTACGAAAAGCAGTTTAGCATAGCATCTTTCACGACGCAGCCAGGCGTCCGAATCACCCCGCCGTGGGGCAATAGCGGAAGAAGCGGCCGGCTTGGCAAAGCGGTCCGGAGCATGAGTGCGCGAGCACGTCGCGGCGTCAAGGCAGCGGCGGGCCGGACGGCTCCGGATTGTCGGGTTGAGTGGGCGTTTCTTTCCAGAGGACCTACGGTCATGTCGAACCTGGCGGCCGCGGCACACCTGCGGCATCCCGTCACGCAGTTCCCGTCGCACTGGTACTCCGATCCGCGCGTCCACGACGCCGAGATGCGTACGCTCTTCGCGCGCGCGCCCGGCTATGCCGGCCACGAACTGATGGTCCCCGAGGTGGGCGACTACCGGACGCTCCCGGGCCGCCACGACGCGCAGATGCTCGTCCGCAGCGCCGACGGCGTCGAACTGCTGTCGAACGTCTGCCGGCACCGGCAGGCGCTGATGCTCTCGGGCAAGGGGAACGCGAAGGCGATCGTCTGCCCGATCCACCGCTGGACCTACGATCTCGGCGGCGAACTCATCGGCGCGCCGAAGTTCGCCGAGAAACCCTGCGCGAGCCTGCGCCGTTCGCCGCTCCGGAACTGGAACGGCCTGCTGTTCGACGGCCCGCGCGACGTCGCGGCCGATCTCTCGGCGCTCACGACGCGTGCGTTCGACTTCTCCGGCTACGTGCTCGACCGGGTCGACGTGCACGAGTGCGCGTACAACTGGAAGACGTTCATCGAGGTCTACCTCGAGGACTACCATGTCGGCCCGTTCCACCCGGGCCTCGGGAAGTTCGTCACCTGCAACGACCTCGCCTGGGAGTTCGCGCCCTGGGCGTCGCTGCAGACGGTGGGGCTGAACGCGAGTTTCGCGAAGGCGGGCACGCCGACCTACGAGCGCTGGCATCGCGCCGTGCTCGACTACTACCGCGGCGAACTGCCGCGGCAGGGCGCGATCTGGCTCACCTACTACCCGAACCTGATGATCGAGTGGTATCCGCACGTGCTCGTGATCAGCGCGCTCTACCCGCGCGGGCCCGACCGCACGCTGAACGTGGTGGAGTTCTACTACCCCGAGGAGATCGCCCTGTTCGAGCGCGAGTTCGTCGAGGCCGAGCAGGCCGCCTACCACGAGACCGCGCGCGAGGACGACGAGATCGGCGAGCGGATGGACGCCGGCCGCCGCGCGCTCGTCGCGCAGGGACGAAGCGAGGTCGGCCCCTACCAGTCGCCGATGGAAGACGGGATGCAGCACTTCCACGAGTTCTACCGGACGCAGATGGAGTCGGCGCTCGCCGGCCTGTGACGCGCGCGCGCCGACCTCCGCGACACGAATCCCCCGCGCCATGCACGACACGCTGATCGATCCCGCCACGCTCGCGCGACACCTGGGCGAGCCCGGCTGGGTCGTCCTCGACCTGCGCCACGATCTCGCCGATCCGGACGACTGGGGCCGCTTCCAGTACCGGCGGGGCCACGTCCCGGGCGCGCGGTTCGTGCACCTCGACCACGACCTCTCGGCGCCGAAGACCGGCCGCAACGGCCGCCATCCGATGCCCTCGCCCGAGGCGGCGGCCGCGCTCTTCGGGCGCTGCGGCATCGACGCCTCGACACAGGTCGTCTGCTACGACCAGGGCGGCGGCACGATGGCCGCGCGCGCGTGGTGGATGCTGCGCTGGCTGGGCCATCGCGCCGTCGCGGTGCTCGACGGCGGCTACGTTCGCTGGACCCGAGAAGGACACCCGGTGACGACCGAGGTGCCGTCGCCCGCGCCGCGCGACTTCCGCGCCGGCGCGCCGCTGCCCACCGCGGACGCGAACGAGGTGCGCGCGAGCCTCGACGCGCGTTCGCTCGCGATCATCGACGCGCGTCCGGCCGAGCGCTTTCGCGGCGAGGTCGAGCCGATGGACCCGGTGGCGGGCCACATTCCCGGTGCGCGCAACCGCCCCTGCACGTTGAACCTGCTTCCCGATGCGACGTTCAAGGATGCCGCGACGCTGAAAGCCGAGTACGACGCCCTCCTCGCCGGCGTGCCGCTCGATCGCGTCGTGCACCAGTGCGGCAGCGGCGTGACCGCCTGCCACAACCTGCTCGCGATGGCCGTCGCCGGCTATCCGATGACGCGGCTCTATCCGGGCTCGTGGAGCGAGTGGGTCGCCGATGGCACGCGGCCGGTCGCGACCGGCGCGGCCTGACCGCGCATCAGCGCGCGTCCCACCCCGCCACTTCGCGGTACCGCGGCCCCTCGGACAGGAGCCGCGACGACATCAGCACCAGGCGCGTCGCGTCCCACGCGACCGGGGGATCGAGCGGCCCGTCGATCGCCCGCGTGCAGCGGCGCGCGAGCGTCACGTGCGGCCGCCAGGCGCGCGCCTCGGTCTCGATGCCGCGCTCGGCGAGCGCGCGCACCAGCGCGCGATTCGCCGCCACGAGTCCGGGCGGCGGCGACGACGGCGCTGCCCACGCGATGCCCGCGCGCGCGAACGACCCGACCCGGTCGAGGGTGAGCCCGCACGGCGCGAAGCGGCCCGCTTCGCCCGCGTCCTCGACCGATGCCGCGGCCT
>DAOMBL010000002.1:0-26889 GCA_035427325.1 Casimicrobiaceae bacterium | reverse complement strand
CAGCGAAAAGCTCGCGCCGAGGAACACGCCGATCCACGCCCACATCGCGTAGAGCTCCCACATGTGCCCGAGGTAGCCCAGGTTCGCGAGTCGCAGCGGCACGTCGCGCCAGGCATCGAACACCGCGCGCGGGTCGAAGCGCGGCGCCGGCGCGCGGTTCGGGCCGACGCCCATGGACAGGACCAGCGCGGCGGCGGCGAGCGCGGCGACCGACGACACCGCGACCGGCACGCGCCAGTCCACGCCGCCGAGCGCGTTGAACAGGTGCGGCGACGCCGAGCCGAGCGTCAGCGCGCCGACGAGGATTCCCACCATGAGACCCATGTCGCCGTCGGCCCAGGTCGACGCGAGCTTCATGCCGACCGGATACACGCCGGCCATCGCCATGCCGGTGGCGAAGCGGATCACCGGCATCGCCCAGGACGAGGGATCGACGACGAGCAGCAGCGCGTTCACCCCTGCGCCGAAGGCGGCGCTCGCGGCGACGAAGCGCCTGAGCTCGAGGCGGTCGGCGAGGCCGAGGACGGCGGAGACGAGGCAGCCGGCGACGAAACCGAGCTGCACGCCGCTGGTCAACGCGGCCTGCATGAACCCGGTCAGGCGAAACTCGGCGGTGAGCTGCGGCACGACCGCGGAGGCCGAGAACCAAAGCGCCATCGCCAGCATCTGGGACAGCGCGAGGGCCGCGATCGATGCTCGTTTGGAGGCCGCCACGATGGCGTCATCCTACCGGTCGCGCGACCGATCCGGCATCGTGGTCGCCGTCGATGGCGCCACGCGGCGCGAGGCACGGTTCGACCTGCGGCCCCGCCCCGACGCACCTGAGTGCAACGGCGCGTGGGCAGGTTGATCGCCGGCGCACCGGCCTCCGCAATCCGGCAGCCAACCGCCGCCGACGATCCAGCCGGCCCGTCGCGCCGGACCCCCGCCCGACATCGCCCCCGGGCTGCCCGCGATCAAATCTTGGGGAGGGTGACGCCCTTCTGCCCCTGGTACTTGCCGCCGCGGTCCTTGTACGAAGTCTCGCAGACCTCGTCGGACTCGAAGAAAATCACCTGCGCGACGCCCTCGTTCGCGTAGATCTTCGCGGGCAGCGGCGTCGTGTTGGAGAACTCGAGCGTCACGTAGCCCTCCCATTCGGGCTCGAAGGGGGTTACGTTGACGATGATGCCGCAGCGCGCGTAGGTGCTCTTGCCGAGGCAGATCGTCAGCACGTTGCGCGGGATGCGGAAGTACTCGACGGTGCGCGCGAGCGCGAACGAGTTCGGCGGGATGATGCAGACCTCGCCGCGGAAGTCGACGAACGACTTCTCGTCGAAGTCCTTCGGGTCGACGATCGTCGAGTTGATGTTGGTGAAGATCTTGAATTCCTGCGAGCAGCGGATGTCGTAGCCGTAGCTCGAGGTGCCGTAGGAGACGATGCGCCGGCCGTCGACCTCGCGCACCTGGCCCGCCTCGAACGGCTCGATCATTCCCTGCGCCGCCATGCGGCGGATCCAGCGGTCGGACTTGATCACGGCATTCGTCCTGGTGTCCTGCCCCGAGCGTGTCTCACGCAAGAACGGCGGAGCGAGGGCGTGCTCTCCTGTTGCCGGGTCTGCGCGCACTCCCGAACCCCGCCCGGGCCGACGTGGCCCAGGGCGCCGTGCACGTTGTCCGGGTGTGAATCGCGGTGGTCGTTGCGATGCGGCGACGCAAGGAATCCCCTCGAACGGACGCAGGAGGACTGTCGACCTTCGAGGCATTATAGCGAACGCGCAGCGGTCGAATCGGGGCCTGTCCGCGCGCCCCGCGGTTGCTCGTTCGATGACCGGCGCGACCTGCGTCCTTCGGGTGAACGCCTACCGGCTCGTCGCCTGCTCCAGCACGACGCCTGTCGCGGCCGCCGTCGAGCGCGGTCCGCGAGACCTCCGGGGAAACCGTCGTGCCGGCTCTGCCTACGCTACTCGTTCCCTGCGGTCTACGCCGGATTCCGAGGCCCGCCGTCCGCCGCGATCTCGCGCTTGTCGAGGAACAGGTTCCTCAGGCGTGCCGGCCCCATCACCCGGGCCAGTTCCGAAAACGCGCAGAAGGGCACCAGCGCAACCGTGAGCATCAGCGTGCGCGCGCCGACCTCGTAAGGACCGACGGCGGCGATCTTCTGCAGCCCGGAGAGCACGCCTTCGCGGTGGATCATGCCTCCGACGGTCTTCTCCAGCAGACCGAAGGCCAGCACCAGCGCCGCGAACAGCAGCGACTTGTAGATCACCGGCACGATGAGCGGCAGGTGGTCATAGCGCCGGCTGAAGCCGAAGACGCGGCCGATCACCACCACCTTGCCGATGACCATCGCTTCGACCAGCGCGATGCCGTAGTGCAGGTAGGGCACGCCGGTCTCGGCCAGAATAAGGCGCCGGTAAATGGTGAAGCTGCCGAGGAAGAGCCACAGGTACAGCGTGATCACCCAGTAGGCCTTGAACTCCTCCCAGGCGCGTTGCTTCAGGCTCTTGGTTTCGTCGTGGCCGCCGGTTTCCATGTCATGGGTTCTGGTCAATCAGGCTGGCGTGCGCCGGGCCAGTTCTTCCGCGAGGATGGGCACGCCCAGGTTCAGCGCCTGAACGCCCTGCACCACGCACAACTCGAGCACGGCCATGATCTCGTCCACGCTGGCCCCGGCGGCGAGCGCATTGTGGATGTGGCGGCGCGTGCCAGGCGCGTACATGTGGGTGTAGGACGCATCGATGGCGATGCTCAGCAGTTCCACTTCCTTGGGCGGCAACACGCCTGACGCATAGACGCTGGCGCCGGTCGCCATGAAGGCGTCGGTGAATGCCGGGTCCAACGCGAAGAACGGGTCCCAGGCGGCGTTCCATTGTCCGATAGCCTTCATCCGGTCGCAGGCCGGCGTGGGCCCCGGTTTCGGAAGCGCCGACGCACCGATGGCGCGCGCCTCCTCGAGCAGGATCGGCGCGCCCAGGCTGCACGAGTGGATGCTCATCAGCATGGCCATTTTCAGCACCATCAGCACCTCGTCGCGCGTGGCGCCTGCCGCAAGCGCACCACGGATGTGGCGCCGCACGCCCTCGGCGTTCAGGTTGGTGGCCGCGGCGCAAACGGCCACGCCCACCAACTCGGCCAGCCGGCGCGGCAGCACGCCCGCGTCCCACGGTCCGGCGGCCATGCGTTGGCACAGCTCGGCCCAGCGGGCGTCCCACGCGCGCAACTGGGCGAGCGCAGCGGATTCGAAAGGCCCCAATGGAGCCGTGTCCGGCGAAGTTGCCATGGCAAGGCTCCCCGCGGGCCACAGGGCCCGTATCCTCGGTGACAGGGATCTGCCGCAGCGGCAGGCCGGCGCCCTGCGTCGACCCGCCCCGCGGCGTTCAATGGCTCAGAGGATGCTGACCGGGCTCGTGCCGCCGGCACGGGCCTTGGGCAGCTTGCCGTCGGTCGCATAGGCGAGGAAGCCCCTGTAGCCTTCGGACCGGTTCGGCGGCAGGCCGAGGTTGAACAGCGTCTCCTCGACACTGTCGTACCAGACGCCGACCTTCATGATCTGGCGCGCCTCTTCGGCGCTCGCCACCTTGCGGCCGAACTGCTCGCTCTGCTTGACCGCCCACTCCACCTGCTTGGGGGTCGACCAGCGCTTCTTGTGCATGTCCCAGATGTTGTCCTCGTTGCCGACGCGCAGGTTCACGCCCAGGATCGTGGCCAGGGTCTGGATCGCGATGTTGCCGCGCATGCTGCTCCAGAAGGGCACGCTCGATGCGCCGTGCGGCGTGCGGCGCAGCATCTCCATCCAGTCGAAGGGGTTGCGCCCCATCGAGCCGCCGCCGTAGCCGCACAGCGCCAGGTTCAGCGGGCCCATGAACACCCCGCTGCGGATCAGCCGCTCGATGATCTCGAGCTGATGCACGTGGCCGGGCACGAAGTACGGCTGGATCTTGTTCTTGCGCAGCCGCTTCAGGTGCTCGATGTAGAAGGCGGGCGTCGAATCGACGACCATGCCGCTCCAGGCGGCGGCCACCTTCGGGTCGGCCAGGTGCGTGCCATCGGCGTCGCCGGGGATGAAGGCCTGCGTGATGTCCCACAGCGTGGTGCCGGTGGTCACGGTGACGAACTCCGGCTTCGGGTCCAGCTCGGTCAGCATGTGACGCGTGTCGTAGTCCAGCCACTTGGCCTTGGCACCCTCGGTATGCGGTGCGAACGAGATCGAGCCGCCGACCTGGATGATCATCTTCGGCACCGCGGCCTTGACGCGGGCGAGCAGCTCGCAGTATTGGTCGAAGTTGCTCGAGCCTTCGCCGGTCTTCGGGTCGCGCACGTGGAAGTGCAGCATCGTCGCGCCGGCGTTGTAGCAGTCGACCGCGGCCTGCACCTGCTGCTCGAAGCTGACTGGCAGCTCCTCGACATCGCCCGGCAGCCACTCCGGACCGTAGGGCGCCGCAGTGATGATCGTCGGCTGCATGTTCTCTGGGAAAAGCGAGTCGTCGGTGAAGTACATCAGGTCCTCCTGTCAGGCGTAGCGCCGGTGGGCGCGAAAGAACCGTCGACCGGCGGGCCCGGCATCGACAGTAGCGGATTGGAACTCGGGGCTGCAGGAACGGGCCAGCGGCGGGGTTCGCCGCCACGATGTATTGCGTGCCGCAGACTCCGAAGACATGCAGGATTCGGTCGTCGCTCTTGCGCCCTCGGGTCCCGCCGTTCTTCTGCGTCGGCAAGAAGTCCGGCGGCAGCGTGACGACGCTCTCGCCGATTGCGCTCAACGTGCCTGCGCCGGACTTGGTCATCGCGCCACCGCGCGCAAAGCCGACCCTGCCGCAGCATCGGCCCGCCGGACGGACGCCCCGACGGGAGGATTGCCATGCACAACAGTCGTTGGGAGTTGTCCACGGTCATGGTCGTTGCGTGCCTCGAGACCCGTCGTCGCGGGCGCCGGAATCGGTGCGCCGCAGCGACGTTATAGCGGCCGCGCCCATCGGTCGTCGCGGCATTTCGGGCCATTCTTCGAGACACTTCCAGACAGGGCTTTCGACATTTCTCGACAAGCACGCTGCGCGACCCCAGAATCCGCGGTGTGCTTCGTCCGTCCCCCCTTCCCCCATGGCCCTTTCCGCCGACTTCGGAGGAGGAACTCTATCGCCAGCGGGTCGGCGCGCTGCGCGTAGCGCCCCGGTTGATTCGCGATCTGGGTCACGACCCCTACCACGCGCTGGTGGCGGCCGGCCTGAATGAATCGGCTCTCGACCTGCCGGAGAACACCATCCCCTACGCCGCGTTCGGCAGGTTCGTGCACGGCGGTGCACAACTCACGGGACTGGAACACTTCGGGCTGCTGCTGGGCCAGGCGTGGGACCTGCAGAGCCTCGGACTGCTGGGGCAATTGGTCCGCCACGCCGCCACGGTGCGGGACGGACTGCACTACGGGACCGTCCATCACCACCTCAACAGCCAGGGAGGGGTGGTCTTCCTGCGCGAACACGGTGCCGTCGCGGAGTTAGGATATGCCATCTACCATCGTGGCATCGTGGGCGCGCGCCAGATCTGCGACGGCGTGCTGGCCACGCTAGTCAATTTCAGGCGCGAACTGTGCGGGCCGGGCTGGGCCCCGAGCGAGGTGCTGCTGGCCCATTCGCCGCCCAGCGACGCGAGCCCCTACCGGCGCCTGTTTCGCTGCCCGGTGCGCTTCAACGCAGAATTGTGCGCGCTGAGATTCCCCGTTGAATGGCTCGATCGGCCGGTGCCGGGGGCCGACGCCGGCGAGCGGCGTCGTCTCGAGGCATTGGCGAACGAACAGGCCCGGCCCGACCTGATCGAGAAAGTGCGGCGCTCGTTGCGGGTGCTGTTGCTGAACCGGATCGATTCGGGCGATGCCGTGGCCGATACGCTGGCCATGCACCGCCGCACGCTGAACCGCCGCCTGCACGCGATGGGAACCACCTTCCGCACGGTGCTGGAGGACGTGCGCTTCGAGGCCGCGCGTCAGCTGCTGCAATCGACCGATCTCCCGCTCGACGACATCGCCGATGCGTTGGGCTACGCGGGCGTCAGTCCTTTTGCTCGCGCATTCCGCCGCTGCGCGGGCAAGACACCGGGGCAATGGCGGCGCGCGGTGGCCACCGACCCGGCGCATGCGGATCAGCCGGTGGCGGTTACCTGATTCGACCGCCCGTCGCGTGGCCGCAGCGGGTCAGCGCCCTGTCTGGGGTGGCGTTCCGCCGGTTGCCGATCGCGTCGTAGAAGTACTGGCGCGTGGTCGGGATCGCGGCGCGGCTCCGACGCGAAGGAACCGTCGCCGTCTTCCTGATTTCAGGTGTTCTGGACGACGATGCTCGGGAACTTCGCGGAGAAATCCTCGGCCTTCTGCGCGACCGCGACCGCGACCTTGCGCGCGATCTGCTTGTACACCTGCGCGACCGGCCCGTCGGGATCAGCGACGACGGTCGGACGCCCCGAATCCGCCTGCTCGCGGATGCGGATGTCGAGCGGGAGGCTCCCGAGGAACGGCACGCCGTAGTCGCGGCACATCTTCTCGCCGCCGCCGGCCCCGAAGATGTGCTCGGCGTGGCCGCAGTTCGAGCAGACGTGGATCGCCATGTTCTCGACCACGCCGACGATCGGCACGCCGACCTTCTCGAACATCTTGAGGCCCTTGCGCGCGTCGAGCAGCGCGATGTCCTGCGGCGTGGTGACGATCACCGCGCCGGTCACCGGCACCTTCTGCGACAGCGTGAGCTGGATGTCGCCGGTGCCCGGCGGCATGTCGACGACGAGGTAGTCGACCTCGCGCCAGTTGGTGTCCTTCAGCAGTTGCTCGAGCGCCTGCGTCACCATCGGCCCGCGCCAGACCATCGGCGTGTCGACGTCGATCAGGAAGCCGATCGACATCGCCTGGATGCCGTAGGCCTCCATCGGCTCGAGCGACTTGCCGTCCTTCGACTCGGGACGCCCGCCGATGCCGAGCATCGTCGGCTGCGAAGGGCCGTAGATGTCGGCGTCCAGCACGCCCACGGTCGCGCCCTCCGCGGCCAGCGCAAGCGCGAGGTTGACGGCCGTCGTCGACTTGCCGACGCCGCCCTTGCCGCTCGCGACCGCGATGATGTTCTTGACGCCGGGCACGAGTTTCACGCCGCGCTGCACGGCGTGCGAGGTCACCTTCTGTCCGACCGAGACGTCGACGCGCCCGATGCCGGGCAGCGTCGCGAGCGCGTCGGCGACCTGGCGCCGGATCGCGTCGTGCTGGCTCTTCGACGGATACCCCAGCACGAGGTCGACCTTCACGTCGTTGCCCGCGACCTGGACCTTGCGGACCGACTTGCCCGACACGAAGTCGCGTCCTGTGTTGGGGTCGATCAGGCCCTTCAGGCGGGCCTGGACGTCGGTGTCGGCGATCGGCATGGCGGGACGGTCCGCGCGGGGCGGCTCGGCGAATTTTCGGGGGAGACTGCATTCTAGCCGATCGCCCCGGCGCCCCCGAACCGAACGGCGGCGCCGTGCGGCGCTTTGCTAGAATCGGATGCTTCCCCCCGATCGCTTCAAGGTCTTCGATGCCCGCCGCACCCCGGACGCTGTTCGTGACCACGGCCCTGCCGTACGCGAACGGGCCGTTCCACATCGGCCACATCATGGAGTACATCCAGGCCGACATCTGGGTGCGCTTCCAGCGCATGCGCGGCGCGAAGGTGAGCTTCGTGTGCGCCGACGACGCGCACGGCGCGCCGATCATGCTGAAGGCCGAGGGCGAGGGCATCACGCCGCAGCAGCTCGTCGCGCGGGTGGCCGCGACGCGGCCGAAGCACCTCGCCGGCTTCCACATCGGCTTCGACCACTGGCACTCGACCGATTCGCCGGAGAACGTCGAGCTGTCGCAGGACATCTACCGCAGGCTCGTCTCCCGCGGACTCGTCTACCGCAAGCCGGTCGAGCAGTTCTACGATCCGGTCAAGGCGATGTTCCTGCCCGACCGCTACATCAAGGGCACCTGCCCGAAGTGCGGCACGAAGGACCAGTACGGCGACGCGTGCGAGAACTGCAGTTCGACCTACGCGCCGACCGACCTGATCGAGCCCTATTCGACGCTCTCGGGCGCGCGGCCGGAACTGCGCACCTCGGAACACCTGTTCTTCCGGCTCTCGGCGCCCGAGGTCGTCGCGTTCCTGCGCGAATGGACCGCCGCGCCCTCGCCCGGACAGGCGCTGCAGAGCGAGGTGCTGAACAAGGTGCGCGAATGGCTCGGCCCCTCCGACGGCGCGAGCAAGCTCGCCGACTGGGACATCTCGCGCGACGCGCCCTACTTCGGCATCCCGATCCCCGACGCGCCGGGCAAGTACTTCTACGTGTGGCTCGACGCGCCGGTCGGCTACCTCGCGAGCCTCGCCGCGCACCTCGGCTCGCGCGAGGCGTTCGACGCCTACCTGCAATCGCCGGGCGTCGAGCAATACCACTTCATCGGCAAGGACATCGTGTACTTCCACACGCTGTTCTGGCCGGCGATGCTGAAGTTCGCCGGGAAGCCCTACAGGGTGCCGGACAACGTGTTCGTGCACGGCTTCATCACCTTCGGCAACGAGAAGATGTCGAAGTCGCGCGGCACCGGCATCAGCCCGGACGTCTACCTCGACCTGGGGTTGAATCCCGAGTGGCTGCGCTACTACCTCGCGGCGAAACTGAACGGCCGCGTCGAGGACCTCGACTTCAACCCCGACGACTTCGTCGCGCGCGTCAACAGCGACCTCGTCGGCAAGTACGTCAACATCGCGAGCCGCGCGGCGAGCTTCCTCGCGAAGCACTTCGACGGCACGCTCTCCGACGAGCACGCGCATCGACGCGACTGGTGGGCCGCGCTCGCCGGGAACGCGGAGGCCGAGATCGCCGAGGCGATCGACACCCGCGAATACGGGCGGGCGCTGCGCCGCGTGATGGAACTCGCCGACGCGATCAACCGCCACTTCGACGAGCGCCAGCCCTGGCTCCTCGCGAAGGATCCCGCGAAGCACATCGAACTCCACCGCGTGGCGAGCGAGTGCATCGCCGGCTTCAAGAACCTGACGGTGTTTCTCGCGCCGGTCCTGCCGGCGACCGCGCGCAAGGCCGCGACGTTCCTCGGCATCGATCGCGACCTGCGCTGGGACGACCTGCGCACGGAGGTCGCGCGCATCGACCGCTACGAGCACCTGCTGGCGCGCATCGATCCGAAGCAGGTCGATGCCCTGATCGCGCCTCCCGACGCGCGGGTCGTGGCGGCGCCCGCGGCCCCTTCCGCCCCGGCGAAGCCCTCCTCGAAGGCGGCGGCGACCGCTGCGCCGGCCGCGCCAGCGGCCGAAGGAACGATCTCCATCGACGAATTCGCGAAGGTCGAACTCCGCATCGCCCGCATCGTCGCGGCGGAGCACGTCGAGGGCTCCGACAAGCTGCTCCGGCTGACGCTCGACCTCGGCGAGGGCGGTCAGCGCACGGTGTTCGCGGGCATCAAGTCGGCCTATGATCCGGCGAAGCTCGTCGGACGCCTGACGCCGATGGTCGCCAACCTCGCACCGCGCAGGATGAAGTTCGGCGTGTCCGAGGGGATGGTGCTGGCGGCCTCCGGCGAGGGTCCGGGAGTCTACCTGCTCGCACCCGATGCGGGCGCGCATCCGGGAATGCGCGTCAAATAGACGTGCACCCACGAGCCAGACACCCGGCCGGGCGCCGGGAACCGGGTGACGATGCGGATTGACGCCCTGTCGCTCGTCCTCGCCGCGGTCGCCGCGTGGCTCCTGATCGGCTCGATCGGCCTCATCGCGTGGCGTCGGCTCCGCATCGTGAGCCGCGTGCTGTTCCCGCTGGGTGCCGGCGTGGGCGCGGTGCTCGCGATCGCCGCCTGCCTGGCGATCGCGGCGCCACCCGGTGAAGCGATCCTGCCGCTCGGGCTCCCGGATCTCCCGTTCCACCTGCGGATCGACGCGCTCTCGGCGTTCTTCCTTGTGCTGCTCGGCTGCGCGAGCACCGCGATCTCGTTGTTCTCGGCGGGGTACTTCCGCTCGAGCGACGGGACGGCGCCCGGTCTCGTCTGCTTCCAGTACCACGTGTTCCTCGCCGCGATGGCGCTGGTGCTCCTGGCCGACGACGCCTACGCGTTCATGGTCGCGTGGGAGGCGATGGCGCTCTCGTCGTACTTCCTGGTCACGACCGAGCATCGCATCCCGGAGATCCGCCGCGCGGGCTTCCTGTACCTGCTGATCGCGCACATCGGCGCGATCGGGATCCTGCTCTGCTTCGGCGTGCTGCAGGGCGGAACCGGCGACTACACGTTCGCGGCCATGCGCGCCACGGTGCTCTCGCCCGCCTGGGCGTCGATCGGATTCTTCCTCGCGCTGTTCGGTTTCGGCGCGAAGGCGGGCCTGCTACCGCTGCACGTGTGGCTGCCCGAGGCGCACCCGGCGGCGCCCTCGCCGGTCTCGGCGCTGATGAGCGGGGTCATGCTCAAGACCGCGATCTACGGCCTCCTGCGCGTGGCCTTCGACCTCCTGCACCTGCAACTGTGGTGGTGGGGCGTGATCGCGCTCGCGCTGGGGCTCGTCACCGCGCTCTTCGGCGTGATCTTCGCCGCCGCGCAGACGGACATGAAGCGCCTGCTGGCCTATTCGTCGATCGAGAACATCGGCATCCTGGTCTCGGGCATCGGCCTCGCGATCCTGTTCAGGGCCTACGACAAGCCGCTGCTCGCGGCGATCGCGCTGACCGCCGTGCTCTACCACGCGATCAACCACGCGTTCTTCAAGAGCCTCTTGTTCCTCGCGACCGGCTCGGTGCTGCACGCGACGCACGAGCGCAGCCTGGGGAAACTGGGCGGCCTCATCCACCGGATGCCGTGGGTGGCCTGGTTCGCGCTGGTGGGTACGCTCGCGATCGCCGGGCTGCCGCCGCTCAACGGCTTCGTCTCCGAGTGGCTGCTGCTGCAGGCGTTCCTGTTCACGCCGACGCTGCCGCAGTCGTTCGTCAACATGCTCGTGCCGATCGCGGCGGCGGCGCTGGTGCTCGCCGCCGCGCTCGCGGCCTACGTGATGGTCAAGTTCTACGGCGTGATCTTCCTCGGCCGCCCGCGCGAGTCCAATCTCGCTTACGCGAAGGACGCGGGGCGCCACGAGCGGCTCGCGCTCGCGCTGCTCGCGGCGGGCTGCGTGCTGCTCGGCCTCTTTCCCGGTGTCGTGATCCGGGCACTCGATCCGGTGAACGTCCTGCTCGTCGGTATGCCGGTGGGCGAGGCCGCCGGCAACTGGCTGATGCTCGCGCCGTTCGGCGCGGAGCGGTCGAGCTACAGCCCGCTCGTCGTGCTCGTCGTCGTCGTCGCGGTCGTGCTCGTGACCATGCAGGTGGTCCACCGCCACTACCATGGCCGCGTGCGGCGCGCCGATCCCTGGGACTGCGGCTTTCCGCTGCAGACGCCGCGCATGCAGGACACGGCCGAGGGCTTCGGCCAGCCGGTGCGCCAGGTGTTCGAGCCGTTCTTCCGGATCGAGCGCGACCTGCCCTCCCCGTTCGACGCGAAGCCCCGATACCGGGTCGAGGCGGGGGATCCGTGGTGGCACTGGGTCTATCTGCCGATCGCGCGCGCGGCCGACGCCGCCGCACGCTTCGTGGGCCTGATCCAGCAGGGGCGGATCTCGGTCTACCTCACGTTCAGCTTCCTCACGCTGCTGGCGCTGCTGTTCCTCGTCCGATGAGCGCGTCCGCCCTGCTCTCGCAGTTCCTGCAGGTCGCCCTGGCCCTCGCGCTCGCGCCGCTGCTCGTCGGGTGGGTCAACCAGTGCCGCGCCTGGCTCTCGAACCGCAGCGCGCCCCCGATCACGCTGCCCTACCGCACCATCCGCAAGCTGTTCACGAAGGATGCCGTCGTCGCGAGCAACGCCTCGCCGATCTTCCGGCTCACCCCCTACGTCGTGTTCGGGGCGATGTGCTGTGCGGCCGCGATCGTGCCTTCGCTCGCGACCGACCTGCCGTTCGCCGCGGCGGCCGACGCGATCGCGCTGGTCGGCCTGTTCGCGCTGGCCCGCGTGTTCATCGCGCTCGCCGCGATGGACATCGGCACGGCGTTCGGCTCGCTGGGCGCGCGCCGCGAGATGTTCGTCGGCTTCCTCGCCGAACCGGCGCTCCTGATGGTGCTGTTCACCGCCTCGCTGATCTCCGGCTCGACCTCGCTGCCGTCGATCGTCGACACGCTCGCGCACCGCGAACTCGCGATCTACCCCTCGCTCGCGTTCGCCGGCGTCGCGTTCACGATGGTCTCCCTCGCGGAGAACGCCCGCATCCCGATCGACAATCCGGCCACCCACCTCGAACTCACGATGATCCACGAGGCGATGCTGCTCGAGTACTCGGCGCGCCACCTCGCGCTGATCGAGTGGGCGACCGCGCTCAAGCTGTTCAACTACTCCTCGATCGGCCTCGCGCTGTTCTTCCCGTTCGGCGTCGCGCAGGGCAGCCACGACTGGCTCGCCATCCTCCTCGCCGTTCCCGCGCTCGTCGCCAAGCTCGCGGTCGGCGGCTTCCTGCTCGCGCTCATCGAGACCGCGTCGGCCAAGCTGCGGATCTTCCGCGCGCCCGAGTTCCTCGGGACGGCGTTCCTGCTCGCGGTGCTCGCGATGCTCGTCCACCTGCTCCTCGGCAGCTGAGCCATGCACCTCCTGCCGCTCTACGCGCAGCTCATCAACCTGTTCGCGGCGATCCTGCTGCTGCTGTCGTTCGCGATGCTCGCGCAGCGGCGCGTCCTGTCGCTCATCGACCTGTTCGCGGCGCAGGGGCTCGCGCTCGCCGCGTCGACGGCGATCGTCGCCTTCGGGACCGGGCAGCACCATCTCTACTGGTCGGCGGGACTCACCCTCGTCCTCAAGGTGCTGCTGCTGCCCTGGATCCTCTACCGGCTGATCCACAGGCTCGACGTCAAGTGGGACGTCGAGCGCCTGATCAACGTGCCGACGACGATGCTGATCGGCATCGTGCTCGTCGTGTTCGCGTTCAACCTCGCGGTCCCGATCTCCCAGCTGGCGAGCACGGTCACGCGCTCGACGCTGGGCATCGCGATGGCCTGCGTGATGCTGTCGTTCCTGATGATGATCACCCGCCGCAAGGCGATTCCGCAGGTGATCGGGTTCCTCTCGATGGAGAACGGGCTCTTCTTCGCGGCGACGAGCGCGACCTACGGGATGCCGATGGTCGTCGAACTCGGTATCGCGCTCGACGTGCTCGTCGGGGTCCTCATCCTCGGCGTGTTCTTCTTCCAGATCCGCGAGCAGTTCGACAGCCTCGACCTCAGGCACCTGGAGACGCTGAAGGAGGAAAACGAGTGAGCCGCCGATCGCGTCCGGGAGCGCGGGGGGGCTCCGCGTGATCGAGATCCTCGCCGTGCTGGGGATCCCGCTCGCGGGCGCCCTCGTGCTCGCGCTGATGGGCGAGCGCGAGAGCGCGGCGACGGTCAACATCGGCACGAGCCTCGCGACCTTCGCCGCGGCGGCGGCGCTGACCGCCCGCGTGGTCGTCGATGGCCCGCTGCTCGCGCTCGACAAGCTCTTCTTCGTCGACTCCTTCAACGTGTTCCTCGTCGCGCTCACGGCGTTCGTCGGGTTCACGACGTCGATCTTCTCGCGCCCGTACATGCGCATCGAGCGGCAGCGCGGGCACGTGAACGCGGCGCGGCTGCGCCTCTACCATGGCATGTACCAGCTGTTCAGCTTCACGATGCTGCTCGCGCTGCTGACCAACAACATGGGCATCCTGTGGGTCGCGCTCGAGGCCGCGACGCTGACCACGGTGCTGCTCGTCTCGCTCTACCGGACGCCGGCGAGCCTCGAGGCGGCGTGGAAGTACTTCATCCTGTGCGGCGTCGGCATCGCCCAGGCGCTGTTCGGGACGATCCTGCTGTTCTTCGCGGCGGAGAAGCTGCTCGGGGCGGGCGGCGGCGCGCTGCTGTGGACCGAACTCGATTCGGTCAAGGCGCAGCTCGAGCCCACGGTGCTCTCGCTCGCATTCGTGTTCCTGCTCGTGGGGTACGGCACGAAGGTCGGCCTCGTGCCGCTGCACAACTGGCTGCCCGATGCGCACGCCGAGGGCCCGACGCCGGTCTCGGCGGTGCTGTCGGGGCTCCTGCTCAACGTCGCGCTCTACGCGGTCGTCCGCTGCAAGGTGCTGGTCGAGGGCGCGCTGCCGACCTCGTTCGCGAAGAACCTGATGATGGGGTTCGGGCTCCTGTCGGTCGTGGTCGCCGCGTTCCTGCTGTCGCGACAGAAGGACATCAAGCGGCTGTTCGCGTATTCGTCGATCGAACACATGGGCATCGTGACCTTCGCGTTCGGCATGGGCGGCCCGATCGCCAACTTCGCCGGTCTGCTGCACATGACGGTGCACTCGCTCACCAAGTCGGCGATCTTCTTCGCGGTCGGGCACGCGACGCAGAAGAGCGGCACCCAGCTCATCGACGGCATCCGCGGGCTGATCACGACCAGCCCGGTGATCGGCTGGGGGCTGATGATCGGAACGCTCGCGATCCTCGGCATGCCGCCGTTCGGGGTGTTCGCGAGCGAGTTCCTGATCCTCACCACCGCGATGCGCGATGAGCCCTGGGCGACGCCGTTCCTGCTGGTCGCGCTGGGCATCGCGTTCGCGGCGGTGTTCTCGAAGGTGCAGCCGATGGCCTTCGGCGAGCCGGTCGCCGCGCGCCTCCCCCACCGCCCGGCGATGCTGCCGGTGTTCGTGCATCTCGCGCTGGTGCTGATGCTGGGCCTGTGGATCCCGCCGTTCCTCGCCGCGTGGTACCGGCAGGCCGCGCTCCTGATCGGCTGACGCGCGATGGATCTTTCAGGTCTCGGCTTGTCCGGCGCGAAGCTGCCTTCGGCGCCGCCGGCCGCGCGCGTCGCCGTCCGCTCCGGCCAGCTCGTCCCCGCCTGCCGCCTCGCGCGCGATCAGGGCGCGCATCTCGTGGCTCTGTGGGCGAGCGACGAACGCGACCGCGGCGCGGGATTCGCCGTGCGTGTCGTGCTGGGCGACGCGACCGGGTTCACGGTGCTGGAGACGGCCGTGCCCGACCTCGAGGACGCGCGCTACGGCGACGTGTCGGCGGTCTTCCCGGCCGCCTCGCGCATGCAGCGCGCCGCGTTCGACCTCGTGGGCGTGGCGTCCGAGTCGGACGACCAGCGGCCGTGGGCATGGATGGCGAGCTGGCCGATCGACCGTTACCCGCTGCGACGCGATTTCGAGGCGTCGCCGAAATGGGAGCCCGGCCAGGAGGAGTACGAATTCGTCCGCGTCGAGGGCGACGGCGTGCACGAGATTCCGGTCGGTCCGGTCCACGCCGGCACGATCGAGCCCGGACACTTCCGCTTCCAGGTGGTCGGCGAGAAGGTGCTGAGACTCGAGGAACGGTTCGGCTACGCGCACAAGGGGATCGAGAAGCGCTTCGAGTCGATGCGCGCCGCCGACGCCTTCCGTCTGGCGGGGCGCGTCTCGGGAGACAGCACGGTCGCCTACGCATGGGCCTATGCGCTCGCGCTCGAGGCGATCGCCGGCGCGGCCGTGCCGCCGCGCGCGCTCTGGCTGCGCGCACTGGCGCTCGAGCGGGAGCGGATCGCGAACCACCTGGGCGACCTCGGCGCGCTGGGCAACGACGGCGGGTTCGCGTTCGGACTCGCCCAGTTCTCGCGCCTCAGGGAGGAGTTCGTCCGCGCGAGCCACGCGGCGTTCGGGCACCGCTTCATGATGGACTACGTGACTCCCGGCGGTGTCGCGCAGGACGTGGAGCACGGGAGGCTCGCCGCGATGGCGGCCGAGGCGAAGCGTCTCGCCCGCGAGGTCGCGACGCTGGGCGGGTGACGCCCGAGCTCGCGGAGCAACGCGGCCTCACCGGCCTCGCGGGCCGGGCGAGCGGCCAGGCGCGCGACCTGCGCGCCGACTTCCCAGCGGCACCCTACGACGCGCTGGCCGTCCGGAAGTGCGTCGCCGACGGAGGCGACGTGGCGGCCCGTGTCGCGGTCCGGTTCGACGAACTCGCCGAATCCCTGAGACTCGTCCACGCGATCGTCGAGGGGATGCCCGGGGGCGACGTCCGGACCGCGCTCCCCGAAGCCGTGCCGGACAGGCTCGGCGTGGGACAGGTCGAAGGATGGCGCGGCCCGGTGCTGGTCGCGCTCGACATCGGCGCGGGTGGCGCGATCCGCCGCTGCCACCCGCACGATCCTTCGTGGGCGAACTGGCCGGTGGTCGAGCACGCGGTGATCGGCAACATCGTCCCCGACTTCCCGCTCATCAACAAGTCGTTCAACCTCTCCTACAGCGGACAGGATCTCTGACGATGCTCCGAATGCTGAGGCAGATCGCGCGCGTCGGCGTGCGCACCGAACCACCGCCTGCGCCGGCCGACGAGCTGGCGAAGTCCGAACGGCTCCAGGCCGAGGTCCTCGCGACGCTCGGTCGCGCGCTCGCGATCCGCCAGGTCGACGCCGGCTCGTGCAACGGCTGCGAACTCGAGATCCACGCGCTCGGCAATCCCTGCTACAACATCGAGGGCCTGGGCATCCGCTTCGTCGCGAGCCCGCGCCACGCCGACATGCTCCTCGTCACCGGACCGGTCTCGAAGCACATGGCCATCGCGCTCAAGCGAACCTACGACGCGACGCCCGAACCCAAGCTGGTCGTCGCGGTCGGCGACTGCGGATGCCACGGAGGCATCTTCGGCGAGAGCTACGCGAGCCTCGGCGCGGTCTCGAAGGTGATTCCGGTCGACGTCGAGGTGCCCGGCTGCCCGCCGACGCCCACGGCGCTCCTGCAGGGCATCCTCACGGCGATCCGCGCGCGGGAATAAGCAGGGTCAGACTCGACTTTCTCCGCGCGCCGGTCCGCCAACCTCGTGCCGCCGATCCCGCCCCGACTTTGGTCGAGTCTGACCCTCGTGATCACCACGCGGATGTCGCCGACCATGGCGAGCAGCATCTTGCGCAGGTTCTCCGCCTGCGCCGAAGCCGGCGCGGCGTCCTTCGGCGCGGCATGGACGACGGCGACCATTGCGGTGATTGCACGTCCGTCGTTGCCGGGTCGCGCCGGCCGGTCTACGATGGCGCATCGTTCCGGCGCCCCCACGATGAGCGCATCCCGAACCGCGCGCCGCCTCGCCTGCCTCCTGCTCGCCGCCGGCGCGAGCGCCGTCTCATCCGCGCAGCCCTGTCCGAAGGACGATGCCACGCACGTGAGCGGCGCGGCGCAGTGCCTGCTCGCCCGCGCGTACGGCCCGGCGCAGGCCGATGTGCTCGTCGTCTGGCTGCACGGCGACGTGTCCGGCGGCGGGCCGGCGAACTACCACTTCGCGCTCGCCGAGCGCACGGCGGCCGCGCTGCCCGGCGTCGCGGCGGTCGCGCTGGTCCGCCCGGGCTACCCGGACGGCGCCGGCGAGAGCTCTGGCGTCGCCGCGCTGCACGCAGGCCGCAACGACCACTACACGAAGGAGAACGTGGAGGAGGTCGGCGCCGCGCTCGCAAGGCTGCGCGAGCGCGCCGGCGCGAAGCGGCTCGTCGTCGTCGGCCACTCCGGCGGCGCCGCGACGACCGCGATCCTGCTCGGCATGAAGCCTGGGCTGATCGACGCGGCGGTGCTCGTCGCCTGCCCCTGCGACATCGTCGCCTGGCGCAGCGGACGGCGCCCGTGGACGCGCAGCGAGAATCCGATCGCGTGGGCCGATCGCGTCGATCCGAAGGCGCGCGTCGTCGCGCTCACCGGCGACGCCGACGACAACACCGGCCCCGCGCTCGCCGAACGCTACGTCGAGGCGTTGCGCAAGCGCAGCATCGACGCGACCTTCGTCGCGCTGCCGGGCGAGTCGCACAACGGCGCGCCGCGCGCGCCGGCGGTCCTGGACACCGTCGGGCGGCTGGCGCGCTGACCATCGGCGGGCCGCGCGCCGCGCCGCCGGACGCCGTCCGAGGCAGGGGGCAAGGGAAAAGCAGGGTCAGGGTAAAGTAGGGTCAAGGGTAAAGTAGGGTCAGACTCGACTTTCCACGAGGAAAAGCAGGGTCAGACTCGACTTTCCGCCAACGCCAGCGCCCTGTCCCAAGGGCACGCGGAAAGTCGAGTCTGACCCTGCTTTTTCCGGCGTCACGCCATCTGGCCGATGGTCCGGCTGAAGCGGCGCAGCGAGAAGGCGAAGAACACCGATCCGATCGCGGCGAGCCAGAGCATCTGCGGCCACACGAAGGCGACGCCCGCCCCACGGTAGAGGATGGCCTGCGCCGCGGCCACGAAATGGGTGGTAGGCGCAGCGAGCATGATGTCCTGCACGAACACCGGCATGCTCTCCCGCGGCGTCGAGGCGCCGGACAGCATCTGCAGCGGCAGCAGCACGAGGATCAGGAGCATCGCGAACTGGGGCATCGAGCGCGTCATCGTCGCCATGAAGATGCCCATCGACGTGGTGGCGAACAGGTTCAGCGCGGCGACGCCGACGAAGAGCGCGACCGACCCCTCGATCCGCACATGGATCAGCCCCTGCACGACGAAGAGCAGCGAGAGCGTCGCGGCGACGAGGACCACGAGCCCCATCGACCACACCTTCGACAGCATGATCTCGGTGGGCGTCACCGGCATCGCGAGCAGGGGCTCGATGGTCCCGTGCTCGCGCTCGCGGATCAGCGCCGCTCCGGTGAGCAGGATCGAGAGCATCGTCACGTTGTTGATGATCGACATGACCGAGCCGAACCACGAAGGGTTCAGGGTCGGATTGAACCGGGCGCGCAGCTCGAGTTCGACGGGCGCACGCGCCGTGCCGCGCTCGCGGGCGACGAACTCGTTGACCTCGCCCAGGACGATCTGCTGGGCATACCCGCTGCCCGAGAACGCCTGGCTCATGCGCGTGGCGTCGACGTTGAGCTGGACGGCGGGCGCGCGTCCCGCGAGCACGTCGCGCTGGAAGCCGGGCGGAATCACCAGCGCGAACGTGTACTCGCCGGAATCGAGGCCGGCGTCGATGCCCGAGAGCGACGTCGCGTGCGTCGTCAGGAATTGCGGAGGATAGAACGCCCCCGCGATCCGCTCCGACAGCGGCGAGCGATCCTCGTCGACGATCGCGATCGGCGCCTTGTTCAGGATCTCCGGAACCGCCGTCGCGGACGTGTAGACCGATACGGTGAAGAGGAACACGACGAGGAGCAGCATGACCGGGTCGCGCCTCAACCCCCAGAGCTCCTTGACGCCCAGTCGGTACACGTTGGCCCAGGACGGACTCATCGCCGTCAACGCTCCTGCTTGCGCAACAGCAGCACCGCGGCCGCCAGGATCAGAGGCGCTGCGATCGCGAGCGGCCAGAACGACGCGCGCAGGTCGGCGAAGCCGAGCGCCTTGCTGAACACGCCGCGGGTGATCGTCAGGAAGTGGCTCGCCGGATAGATGCGGCCGACGAACGCCCCCGCGCCTTCGAGGGAACTCACCGGATCCAGCATGCCGGAGAACTGCACAGCGGGGATCATCGTGCCGACCATCGTGACGAAGAGCGCCGCCACCTGGCTGCGGGTGAACGTGGACGCCAGGAGGCCGATGCCGGTCGCGCAGATCACGTAGATCACGGCGCCGGCGAAAAGCGTCGCGAAGCTGCCCTTGACCGGCACGCCGAAGAGCGTCACGGCCATTGCGATCATCAGCAGGAAGTTGAGGATCGCCAGGACGACGTACGGCAGCTGTTTGCCGAACAGGAACTCGCTCCGGGTGACCGGAGTGACGTACAGGTTGAGGATCGAGCCCAGTTCCTTCTCCCGCACCACCGAGAGCGCGGCCAGCATCGCCGGGAACATCATCAGGAGTATCGGGATCACGGCAGGCACCATGGCCGGGAGGCTCTCCACGCCGGGGTTGTACCGGAACCGCGTTTCCACGGTCGCCGCGCCGCTCAGGGCGGCTTCGCGACCCCGTTGTCGGGCCATCTCGGCGAGCCAGGTCTGGTGCATCCCCCGAACGTAGCCGGACACCGTCTCCGCGCGCGAGGGCATCGCGCCGTCGATGTACGCGCCGATCGCCACCGAATGCCCGCGCGCGACATCGCGGGCGAACCCGGAAGGAATCACCAGGCCGAGGCTCAGTTCGCCGCTGCGCATCCGCCGGTCGAGGTCGGCCTCGTCGACGAGCGGCGGGCGCTCGACGAAGTAGCGCGACCCCGACAGGTTGAGCGCATAGCCCTGGCTCAGCGACGTCCGGTCGTAATCGAGCACGGCGAACGTCAGGTCGCGCACGTCCATGTTGATGCCGTAGCCCATGATGAACATGAGCATCAGGCTCCCGACGAGGGCGAGCGTCGCGCGCACCGGATCGCGGCGCAGCTCGAGGGATTCGCGGACCGTGTAGCTGAAGGCGCGGGCGAGGCTGAACACGTGCCGTCTCGGAGGAGGGTGCGTCTGGGTCGGCCCGGATGCGACCGGCGCATTCGTGCCCGACGGAACGTCGCCGCGCGCGCCGGCGTCGACCAGCCACGCGATGAACGCCTGCTCGAGATCGCGGGCACCGCGCTTCTGCACGATCGCCGCCGGCGTGTCGCTGACCAGCACCCGTCCCGCGTGCATCAGCGAAATCCGGTCGCAGCGCGCTGCCTCGTTCATGAAGTGCGTCGAGATGAAGATGGTCACTCCGTCGCGACGCGACAGCTCCACCAGCAACTCCCAGAAGTGGTCGCGCGCCACCGGGTCCACGCCCGACGTCGGCTCGTCGAGGATCAGGAGGTCGGGCTCGTGCACCATCGCCACCGCGAGCGACAGGCGCTGCCGCAAGCCGAGCGGCAGGCCATCCGGCAGGCTGTCGGCGAGCTGCGTCAGCCCGAAGCGCGCGGCCATCCGCTTCGCCCGATCCTCGACCTCGGCCTCCGGAACGCCGAACAGGCGCGCGTGCAGGACGAGGTTCTGCGCCACCGTGAGTTCCGAGTAGAGCGAGAAGGCCTGCGACATGTAGCCCACGCGCCGCCGCGTCGCGATGTCCCGGGGATCGACCTCGCGCCCGAAGAGCCACGCCCTGCCCTCGCTCGCCGGCAGGAGGCCGGTGAGCATCTTCATCGTGGTGGACTTTCCGCAACCGTTGGATCCGAGGAAGCCGAAGATCTCGCCGCGCCGGATGCGGAAGCTCACGTGGTCCACCGCCACGAAGTCGCCGAAGCGCATCGTGAGATCGCGCGCTTCGATCGCGATGTCCTCCGCTCCCGACGCCTCCGGCAGCGGCGGGATCTCGAGCGCCCGATGCCCCTGGCGCTTCTCGGGCGGCAGCAGCGCGACGAACGCCGCCTCGAGGTCGTCGCTTCCCGTGCGTGCGAGGAGTTCGGCCGGCGTGCCCGTGGCGAGCAGGCGGCCTGCGTCCATGGCGACGAGCCCGTCGAAGCGCTGCGCCTCGTCCATGTAGGCCGTGGCCACGACGACGCTCATGCCGGGACGGGTGCCGCGGATGCTCGCGATGAGATCCCAGAACTGGCTGCGCGCGAGCGGATCGACGCCGGTCGTCGGTTCGTCGAGGATGAGCAGGTCCGGATCGTGGATCAGCGCGCAGCACAGGCCGAGCTTCTGCTTCATGCCGCCCGACAGCTTGCCCGCCGGGCGCTGCAGGAAAGGATGGAGTCCCGTGCTGCGGGTGAGCGACTCGATGCGTCGCGCGCGCTCGGCCGCGGAGTGCCCGAAGAGCTGGCCGAAGAACTGGAGATTCTCGGCGACCGACAACGTCGGATAGAGGTTCCGGCCGAGGCCCTGCGGCATGTAGGCGATGCGCGCGCACACGTCGTCGCGGTGGCGCCGGCTCGCCATGTCGCCACCGAGCGCCTCGACGCTGCCCTGCTGGATCGCGCGCGCGCCCGCGACCAGCGACAGCAGCGTCGACTTTCCGACGCCGTCGGGCCCGATCAGGCCGGTCATGCGGCCTGCTGGAAGGGATAGCGTGACGCGATCGAGCGCCAGCGTCCCGCGGTAGTGGTAGGTGACGGCGTCGAGCCGCGCGACCGCGGCCGGTGCCGTCGCGGTCATTGCACGAGGCCGTGCTGCAGGAAGTCCGGCCATGCGGCGTGATCGTCGATGCGCACGTACGCCACGCCGGGCAGGCCCGTCTTCACGCGCTCGATGTGCTTGCGCAGGAGTTCGGGCGCGATCTGCGCGCGCACGCGGAACATCAGCTTCTCCCGCTCCGCCTCCGTTTCGACCGTCTTGGGCGTGAACTGCGCGACGTTCGCCACGAAACTCACCTTCGCCGGGATCACGTATTGCGGCGCGGCGTCGAGCACGATGCGCACCGGCGCGTCGTACGCGACGCGCCCGGCCTGCGAGGTCGGCAGGAAGAACGTCATGTACACGTCGGAGAGGTCCACGAGATTGAGCACGCGCCCCCCCGCCGCCAGCACCTCGCCCGCGCGCGCGACGATGTACTGCACGCGCCCGGCGCGCGGAGCCTTAAGCGTGGCGTCCGCGATGTCGGCGGCGATCGCATCGATCGCCGCCACGGCCGCCGCTTCGGCGGACTCGGCGTCGACCACCTGCGTCCGGGCGGTGGCGATCGCGGCATCGGAGGCCGCGACCTGCGCCTGCGCCGCCGCCAGGGTGGCTCGGGTGCTCTGCGCGGTGGCGCGATCGTCGTCCAGCGCCTGCCGGGAGATGAAGCCGGTCTTCGCGAGTTCCTCCGAGCGGGCAAGACGGCTCTCCGCGGCGGCCACCTGTGCCTTGCGCTGCTCGATCACCGCGACGTTGGCCCGCCGCTCCGCCTCGCGCTGGCTCACCACGCTGCGCGCACTGCCCATGGCGATGCGCGCCCGCTCGCGCTGGGCCTCGGCCTGCCGCCGCTGCGCTTCGAGCTGTTCGGTGTCCATCACGGCGAGCACCTGGCCAGGCTCCACGAAGTCGGATTCCCGGACCAGGATGTCCTTGAGTCGCCCGGGAATTCGCGTGGCGACATCGATTTCCACGCCTTCGATGCGGCCATTGCCACGCGCGATGCCCTCGGGCAACTGGCCGGTGGCGTAACGCTGCCACGCGAACCACGCCACGATGCCGATCGCGATCGCGCCGCCCACGGGAACCGCGTAACGGCGCAGCCAACCACGCGACGGCGGTGGCGATGGCGGTGGCGACGGCGGAGTGCGCGCCGGTGGCGCCGCGGCCGATGGGGCGGTGCCGGAATCGCGATTGGGTTCGCCGCTCATGGAAGGGAGTGCCTCGCGGGTCGCGATGTGCCCGGATTCTACCCCAGCGACCGCGGGATCCCGGCCCGGAGGCGCGATGCCTTTCGCGCAGAAGCAGGGTCAGACTCGACTTTCTCCGCCGGCACGAATCCAGTCAGGTGCCGCTCGACCGTCACGTGCAGGCCGTCCGCGCGACGCTCGATCGTGAGCGTGGCAAGGGCGGAGGACCAGGCGAGCACCGCCGCGCCCGCTCGACGAATGCCGTGCGTTCGACGCCGACCGGATCGCCGCGCAAGGCCGTCGGGTGACGGGAACGGTCATTCCGATTCGATGCCGTCCCGTCGCGGAACACGGGACGGCCGCGAACCGATCAGTTGGTCGAGGCCGGTGGCGCGGAATCCTCGCCTGCCGGGTTCAGCAGGCGCTTCATCAGGAACTCGGCGCTGACCGTCTCGCCCGTCAAGACCATCGCCGCGAGTTCTCCACCGAGGACCTGCGGCGCGATGATCAGATCGGGCTGCACGAGCCGGACGCGTTCGAGGTGCCGCGCGTCGTTGACGGTAGCTACGGTGCGCGCCCGGCTCCCGAGTCCCCGCACGGCGAGCACCAGGAACGCGTTCTCGGAATCGTCCGCCATCATCGCCACGACGGCCTGGGCCTTCCCGGCGCCCGCCAGTTTGAGGATTTCGTTGCTGCTGGGGTCGCCCACGACGAGGTCGACGTCGTTCGCCGTGCCGGCAGCGGGCTCCTGGCGCACCAGCCAGGTGACGCGGTGGCCGCGCCGCGCCAGTTCGCGCCAGGTATTGACCGCGAGCGGCGTGTCCCCGGCGATGACGAAATGATCCTCACGCTTCATGCGCTTGTCTCCACGGCTGACGATGCGTTGCAGGCTGCGACTCACCAGCGGCGCGATGACCGCGGTCAACGAAGTCGCGAAGGCCGCGACGCCGAGAACGACGATGGAGACGACGAACAGCTTCGCCTCGGGTGTCTGCGGCGTGATGTCGCCGTAGCCGACCGTGCTCATCGTCACCAGGGCGAAGTAGAACGAGGTCACGACGTCGGCCACGGGCGGATCGAATTCGCGCCCCAGATAGTAGGTACCGAACGTGGCATTGGTCACCAGCAGGATCACCGAAGTCAGCGCGAACAAGGTGCCGGCGGCGATGCTGGAACGATCGAACTGGCGCCAGGCGAAGGCCAGCGCCGCCAGCAACAGGATGAAATAGCCGAACAGCAGGCGCTCTTGCGCGCTCTGGCCGAGCAGCATGCCCACCGCGGCCGTGGCCGACAGCAGCAGCGCCATCGTCCACGCGAGTCGCGAACGGAACAGCAGGCCGAACGCCATCACCAGCATGCCCACGCCGATCAGGACCGGCGGCAGCGCGCCGGGAGACAACTCGCGCCCTCCCGCCAGCACCTGGTCCATCACCTGGCCCCACTGCCGGCCGATCTCGGCCTGCAACAGCCACGCCGCGCCGAAGACCAGCAGGATCGCGAGCGGCACGTGCGGGAACCAGTGCCGCCCGCCGATGCGCCAATACACTTGGCGCATGCGGTTCCGAATGAGGTGTCGGGGACTGGGCTGCATCGCTTCGCGGACCGGCGGCACGCCGTGGCGGCAGGGCGGCGCGTGCAGGCTAACCGGCGCCGCGACCGATGGCAAGGCGATGGGGCGCCGCCCTCGCCGGGATCCCCACCACCCTGGATACGGCGTTCGGCCGCCCGTTGCGGCCCCGCGACGAGGGATCGATCGAGCTGACGCGCATCGAGCGCGCGTCGAATCGAACCGCTGGCGTCGGACGTGCTGGAAAGCGTTCGCGGGCAGCGCGGCCGTGCCGAGCGGACCGCCTGCAGGTCCCGATCGAGACCGCCGCTTCCCGATCAGGCGAAGAACGTCACGCGGCCCGTGGCGACGTCGTGCATGGCGGCGACGACGCGCAGTTGCTTCTTCGCGACCAGGTCGCGCAGCACCTCGCTCCGCGAGGTGACCTGCGCGGCGGTGAGCTTCGAGTTCGCGTCCGCCACCGCCTGCACGTAGGCCTTGTTCTTCGAGTTCGCCTCGCCGGTCGCGTGCACGGACTTGATCGCCGGCGCGAAGTTCCGGAGCATCGCCGTCAGGTGGCCGAGCTTCGCGCCGTCGACGGCGCCCTTGATCGCACCGCACTCGCTGTGCCCGAGCACGACGACGAGCTTCGCGCCCGAGAGCTTGGTGGCGAATTCGAGGCTGCCGAGGATGTCGTCGTTGACGAAGTTCCCGGCGATGCGCGCGCTGAACACGTCGCCCAGGCGCTGGTCGAAGACGAGTTCCGGCGGCACGCGCGAGTCGATGCAACCGACGATCGCGGCGAAGGGCGCCTGACCCGAGGCGGTCGCGCGCACCTGCGCACGCAGGTCGCAGTTGATCGTGCGTCCGGTGACGAACCGCTCGTTGCCCTCGGCAAGCAGCCGCAGTGCCGCGTCCGGCGTCGTCTCGTGCTGGCGCTCCCGCGTGAACACCGCGCACTCGGGGGACGTCAATGCCGGTGCCGCGGCATGTGCTGTCGAAGCCGCACCGAGCACCGGAAGCGAGAGGACGAAACGCCGGCGATCGAACATGGTCGCACCTCCGATGATGCTCGCTGGGGAGAACGCAGGGTCAGACTCGACTTTCTCCGCATATCGGCCGCCCTCGTCCAGGCCCTCCTGCCCCGAACAAGTCGAGTCTGACCCTACCTATCAGGGCCGGCCGAGGAAGAAGTAGGCGCTGCGGTAGCCGCCGTCCATCACGCCATAGCCCAGGTACACGGGGCCGACGGGGGTATCCGCGCCGAAGAATACCGCACCGGAGACGAGCGTCCCGGTGAGGTTGCCGGGCACGAACGGGTCCTTCATCCTGCCGACTTCGGCGGAGGCGCCGAGGTACAGACCCGGCACCAGCCTGAACGAGGCCACCTGGTACAGGTAGACGAGACGGCCGAAGGTGAGCTGCTGTCCGAGCAGCGCCCCCGACGGAAGGCCGGATTGCTGCAGGAAGCCACCCCACTGGGCGAGGTCGTAGACCGGGAGGTCGTCGTTGCCCACCGCTCCCGCGTACCGGATCGCCGGCATCAGCGTGTGCCGTCCCCACGTGTACGCGGCGACGCCGTTGACATCGACCTTGGTGTAGTTGTCGCGCGCGCCGATCGAGGTCGACGATGCGAACACGTCGGCCGATGCCGCGAAGCCGGAACGCGGGAATTTCGCGTCGTCCATCTGGTCGACGACCGCGCGGAGCGTGAAACCGCCGCGCGGCACCGAATTCGGGTTGGGCTCGAACTCGGGCGCTCCGGTTTCGAGCGACGCATAGGTGCGCCCCGCGGCGACGCCCGCGCGTATCTCGCCATAGCGCGTGAACGCGGCGCCCAGCGCGAACTCCCCGACCGCCGACCTGAGGTTGTACCGCGCGATCCGCTGGTCGCCCTGGAAGAGGTCGAGCGAGCGCCGCAGGATCACGGCGCGTGGTGCGACGAAGAGTCCGTTGCGCGCACCGAGCGGCTGATAGAACTCGGTGGAGAGAAACGACACCTGTCCCACCTGCGCGTCGGTCCGCCACTCGGCGCCCAACTCGTTGATCCACGTCCTGCGGTAGCTGACCGCGAGGTTGAAGGCGTTGTCGCCCTTGAGATCCGATTGCAGCCCCAGCCCGAAACGCAGGTAGTTCGGTCCCCACGATTTCTCGATCGCGTCGACGGAGACGATCTGCTTGCCCGCGTCCTCGATCAACTGGTAGTTGATGTGCTCGAAGTCGCCAAA
>DAOMBL010000001.1:18800-29966 GCA_035427325.1 Casimicrobiaceae bacterium | reverse complement strand
ACTTCAGCCCGACGGTTTGGACTTCAGCCCGACGGTTTGGACTTCAGCCCGACGGTTTGGACTTCAGCCCGACGGGAAATTGCACCACGCACGCGGGTCCTGCCCGACATCGATTGCGCCTTCGAGCACATCTGCGCCACACAGCACCACGACCAACCGACACGACCGATCCGAGGAACCATCGATGAAGGCACGTTCGCTCCTGACTACGCTCGTTGCGCTGGCCTGCCTGGCCGGAACGCTGACTTATCCTGGCGTCCCGTTCGCGCAAGGGACCGCGAAGAGGGCGCCGCTGCCCGCCGATCCCTGGCCGCGCGACGTCAGCATCGCGAATGCCGCCGTGCTGGTCTACCAGCCGCAGGTCAACAGCTGGACCGCCAACCAGCTCGATTTCCGCGTGGCGCTCGCGATCAAGCCGACCGGCGCGACCGCGGAGACCTTCGGCGTGGCGTTCGTGACCGCCCGCACGCAGGTCGACAAGGTCGCGCGCATGGTGGTCTTCGAGGACCTGAAGATCACCAGGCTCGACTTTCCGACGCTGCCTTCGCGCGGGCAGGCGTACCTGCCGGACCTGCAGAAGCGGTTCGCGAGCGACCTCCGCACGATCGCGCTCGACCGGCTCGAGTCCTCGCTCGCGCTCGTCGGCGTGAAGCCGCCCACGGTCGACGTGCAGAACACGCCTCCCCGGGTGATCGTGAGCCAATCGCCCGCGATCCTCGTGCCGATCGATGGTGCGCCGACGATGGTTCCGGTACCGCAGAGTTCGCGGTTCCAGCGCGTCGTCAACACCAAGGCGCTGATCCTGCAGGGCGGTTTCGGCAACCGGTATTTCCTGCATCTCTACGGAGGATGGGTCCAGGCCGATGCGCTCACGGGTCCGTGGACGCTGGCCGAGATGGGCCCGCTCCTCCGATCGGACGCGGACGCGATCGCCGACGCGCTCGGCAAGACCCGCACGGTCGACCTCCTGAACGGGCCGCCGAACGCGAACCCGAAGCCCTCGCTCGACAACGGTGTCCCGGGGATCTACGTGAGCCAGCAGCCGGCGGAACTCATCGTGTTCCGCGGTGCGCCCGACTTCGTGCCGATCGTGGGCACCGGGCTCCTGTGGGCGTCGAACACCGTGAGCGACGTGATCGTCAACACCGCCGACAACCTCACCTACGTGCTGCTCGCGGGCCGCTGGTTCCGCGCTCCGGGCCTGTCGGGCCCGTGGCAGTTCGTGGCCGGCAACGCGCTCCCCGCCGACTTCGCCAGGATTCCGCCGCATTCGCTCGCGGGCGCCGTGCTGCCGACGGTGGCCGGCACGCCGCAGGCCCAGGAGGCGGTGATCGCCGACACGATCCCGCAGACCGCCACGGTCCCGCTCGTGAATGGTCCGAAGTTCACGCCGAACTTCGACGGAGCACCGCGTTACGCACCGATCGCGGGAACATCGCTCAACTATGTGACGAACGCGTCGGTGCCGATCATCGAGGCGACGCCCACCTCGTTCTACGCGGTCGAGGCCGGCGTGTGGTTCACCGCGACGAACCTGACCGGGCCGTGGTCGGTCGCGACCTCGGTGCCGGTCGCGATCTACTCGATCCCGCCCTCGTCGCCGATCTACTACGTCACCTACGTGCACATCTACGGAGCGACACCGCAGGTCGTGTACTGCGGTTACACGCCGGGCTACCTCGGCACCGGGGTGAGTCCCTACGGCACGATCGTGTACGGCACGGGGTACGCCTACACGCCGTGGGTCGGCTCGGTCTGGTACGCGCCGCCCTACACCTACGGCGTCGCGGCCGCGCCCATCTACAACCCCTATGTCGGCTACACGTTCGGCTTCGCGATGGGGCTCGCCACCGCGGCGTGGATGGAGCCGTACTGGGGCGGCGCGTACTACCATCCCGCGTACTGGGGCGGCTACGGCTGCTGCGCGAGCGCGAGCGCGAACGTCTACGGCCACTGGGGCAACGCCACGTACTCGGGCACGCGCTCCTGGTACGGCGGCGGAGGCGTCGCCGGCACGTCGTTCTCCGGAAGCTACGCGAACGCCCGCACCGGAACGACCGGCGACATCAACGCCGGCCGCCAGTACAACGCGTGGACCGGCAACGCCACGCGCGGCTTCGACCGCACGGTGAACGGTGCGGCAGGGGGCTCGGGGCAGGTCGCGCGTGCAGGCAACTACAACGTCTACACCGGCCAGCGGTCGACCGGCTCCGCGGTCTCGGGCACCACGGCTGCGGGCAGCACCTACAACCGGGCGGGCGCGACGACGGCGGGGCCGATGGGCGCGGCGCACGTCGGCGGCGGGACATCGACGAACGCGTTCACCGGCAAGACCAACACCTGGTCGACCGCCTCCGTCGGCAACGACAAGTTCGCCGACGTCAACGGCAACGTCTACCACAACGACGGCAGCGGCTGGCAGCAGCACTCGTCGAACGGCTGGTCGAGCGCGGGCGGCGACACGTCCTGGGCCAACCGCGAATCGCAGGCGCGCGATGCGGGCGATGACCGGTTCTCGAACTTCTCCGGCGGCGCCCGCAGTGGTGGCGGATTCGGCGGCTTCGGTGGAGGTGACCGCTTCGGAGGCGGCGGATTCGGCGGCTTCGGAGGTGGCGACCGCTTCGGCGGCTTCGGAGGTGGCGACCGATTCGGCGGCGGCGGATTCGGCGGCTTTGGAGGTGGCGACCGCTTCGGCGGCGGAGGTTTCGGCGGTCGCTTCGGTGGCGGAGGCGGGTTCGGCGGCGGTCGCTTCGGCGGTCGCCGCTGACACGCGCTCGCGCGCGTCAGCCGGCGGTGCGCGGGTCGAACAGCGCGAGCGCCGCGCGCGTGAGCGGTGACGCGGCGTCGGCGTGGTCGACGACCACGTCGAAGTGGTGCTTCCCGGCTACGACGAGCGGCGCGCGCGTGCCCGCGGGACGGTTGCGCGGCCACGCCTCCCACAGGAGATCGGCCTGCCGGAGGAACTCGCTGGTCTCGCGTCCGCCGACCGCGATGACGATCGGCGCGTCGCAGGTCGGTGCATGGAGCGCGGGCGACAGGCGCGCGGCATCGGACGGGTCGAGTCTGAGATCGACGTTTCCGGAGAAGTGCACGAGCGGTCGCAGGTCGTGCAGGCCGGAGAGCGTCACCGCCCCGGCCACCGGCGAGGTCGCGAAACCGTCGCGGGCCCAGTCGCGCACGAGCATCATCGCCGCGAGCTGGCCGCCGGCCGAGTGCCCGGCCACGACGAGCGGGCGCGCGGGGGCGCCGTGCTTCGGCCCTTCGCGCACCAGCCACGCGACGGCACGCGCGGTCTCCTCGACGATGTCCGCGATCGTCACCTGCGGGCACAGGTCGTAGTTCGCCACCGCGACCGCGATGCCCTGCGCGGTCAGCGGGGGCGCGACCAGTCCGTGGGCGTCCTTGTCGAGCGAGCGCCAGTAGCCGCCATGCAGGAACAGGAAGCTGCCGCGCGCGGGTCCACGGGGCAGGAAGAGGTCCAGCGTCTCCTTCGGGCCCGGACCGTAGCGCAGATCGCGCACGACGCGCTCCGACGCGTACGCGCGCGAGGACAGTTCGTCCCAGCGCGCGAACCAGGCGGCGTGGTCCGGCACCGCAGCGCGATTGTTGTAGCCGCGCTCGACCTCGGCGGGCGACATCGCGGGACCTGAGGTCATCTCCGCTCCTCCACGATGCCGACCGTGAGCGGCGGCAGGCCTTCGATGCGCGCGTCGAGGAAATCGCCCGGGACGACGGCGGCCACGCCGGCGGGCGTGCCGGTGTAGACGAGGTCGCCGGGCAGGAGTTCGTAGAAGCGCGACAGGAACGCGAGCGTGTGCGCGACGTCGCAGATCGCCGGTCTGGCGACGCACGCCGTTGACGTCGAGCGTGATCGCGCCCCGCCTCAGGTGGCCACCCCGCTCGACCGGGCGGATCGCGCCGATCGGAGCGGCACACGCGAAGGACTTCCCCATGTCCCAGGGACGTCTCGTGTCCTTCGCCGCCTGCTGCAAATCGCGCCGGGTCATGTCGAGACCGACCGCGTAGCCGTAGACGTGCGCGAGCACGCGATCGGCAGTGAGCTTCGCGCCGGCGATTCCGATCGCGACGACCAGTTCGACTTCGTGGTGCAGGTTCTCCGTCGCCGCCGGATAAGGCATCGTGCCGACCTCCGCGGGCGCGACCGGCAGGATCGCGTCGGCGGCTTTCGCGAAGAAGAACGGCGGTTCCTTCGTCGCGTCGCCCCCCATCTCGGCCGCGTGTTCCGCGTAGTTGCGCCCGACGCAGTACACGTGGCGCACCGGATAGCGCGCATCGGTGCCCTCGACCGGCACGCTCGGCACGTCCCACGGCGGAATCACGGTCCTCATACGGATGTGGGAAAGTAGGGTCACGGGAAAGTAGGGTCAGACTCGACTTTCCGCATGGCATGTGCCATTTCGCCGGCCGTGGCGGAAAGTCGAGTCTGACCCTACTTTCGGAAAGTCGAGTCTGACCCTACTTTCCCGTGACCCTACTTTCCCGGACGATCATTCTGCATCCGGCTGCTTCGCCGGCGCGGCATCCGCGAACGCGGACAGCGCCTGGCACGCGGCGTCGATTCGCACGAGCGTCGGATACGGCGACAGGTCGACGTTGCCGCGCCGCGCGTTGGCCATCTGCGGCACGAGGCAGACATCGGCGAGGGTGGGGGCGTCGCCGTGACAGTAGCGCCCGGTCTCCGGGTCGCGTGAGAGACGCCGCTCCAGCGCCTCGAAACCAACGTCGATCCAATACCGGTACCAGCCGTCCTTCGCCTCCGGGGACACTCCGAGCGTTCCCAGCAGATACTGCAGCACGCGCAGGTTGCCGAGCGGGTGGATGTCGCAGGCCATCGACAGGGCAATCGAACGCACCCGCGCGCGCGCGGTCGCGCCCGCGGGAAGGAGTGGCGGTGCGGGGTACGTCTCGTCGAGGTATTCGAGGATCGCGAGCGACTGCGTCAGCACCTGCCCATCGTCGAGCGTGAGCGAGGGCACGAGACCCTGCGGATTCAGCGCGAGGTATTCGTCGGAGCGCTGCGCACCGTGACGCAGGTGGACGAACTCGCGCTCGGGAGCGAGGCCCTTCAGGTTGAGCGCGATCCGCACGCGGTACGCGGCGGACGATCGGAAGTAGTCGTAGAGCTTCATGGGCGCGAAGCGAACGTCATTGTACGCAGGACGCGAAAGTCGGGTCAGACTCGACTTTCTGCGCGGTCTGCGGCGTTTCGCCAACGGAGACAGAAAGTCGAGTCTGACCCTACTTTCGCTATGCAACGACCGGTTCGGAACATCGGCGACCCGGCATCCAAGCGCCCACGGCCATGAGCGTCGGAGAATCTTACATTCCGGATCGGCGCAGAATGGTCGTCACGTGCAAGTGCTTGTCGTATCCAGGCGCTCACGGCCATGAGCGTCGAAGAATCTTACAATCCGAATCGATGCAGAAAGGTCTTCATGTGCAAGTGCTTGTTGTACCACGATAAACGGCGTCGGCATGGCTTCTGCTTGTCACGGTGCACTTGGAACATGCCGGCGTCAAGGTCGCTATGTCTGTAGTTCACTCATCGAGTCCATGGGCGGCGCACGGGATGGCAGGTCGCGCATCCCGATGGCTGCTCGCATGCGCGCTGCTGTTCCCTTTGGCCGTCGGGCAAGATGCGCCGATGTACACGGGCGCCGGGTTGGACGTCCTCGCCGGCACGAACGGCACCGGCTTCGACACCCGCGACAGCGGGCAGGCCGAAGGTACCGCCACCACGACCGGCGATGCCGTTGCGCACGCGATCCTGAATTCCGGAAGCACGACGACCGACCTCGGCACGTCCGGCAACGCGGAAGGTATCGCCTACGGAATCAACGATAGCGGGCAGGGTGGCGCCAACTCGACCGGCGACGCCGCCGATCGCGCGCTCTCGTACGCCGGCGGCACGATGTCGGGTTTCGGCGCATCGGGCAGCACGTCCGGCACCGGCCACCGCATCAGCGACAGCGGACACTTCGCCGGTGTCGCCACCGGAGCCGGCGGCGCTGCCACCCAGTCGTTCCGGCGCTCCGGCGGCACGGTGACCGACCCCGCCACGCAAGTCGGCGCACCCAGCGCCGGTTACGGCAACGACAACCGTGGACCGGTAATGATAGTTGCCAGCGCGGCCGGCGAGTCCGGCAGCCATGTGTTCCCGTACCCTGGCAACACGAACGTGTTCCCGGACCCTGGCAACATGATCGCCGACCTCGGCCCGAAGGGCGGCACGAACAGCAGCGGATTCGGCGTCAGCGACAACGGGCCGGTCACCGATGTCGCCAGCACGCCCGGCGACGCTGGCGACCCTGCGATCCCGAACTCCGGCGAGGTCACGTACGACCTGGACGAGATCGTGACCAAGTGGGGCAGCCCGTTCGACGACGACATCCAGGATATCAACGATGCCGGGCCCGTCGCAGCGCTCGGATGTACGGGCGTGGCGTGCCAGGACATCAGGCGCGACCCGGTTGCGGCGAGAGTGCCCGAGCCGGGGACATTGGCGCTCGTTGCGCTCGCGCTGCTCGTGCTTTCGGCAATGCGCCCCCGACGGGCAGGCCGGCTCGGTCGCGGATCGGGGAAGTCCGGAAGACACGCATAGAAGCGTGCTGGCCTGCAAACGCCCGCGGAAAGCGGGGTCAGACTCGACATTCCGCATGACCGGTAGCATTCCGCCGGCGGTGGCGGAAAGTCGAGTCTGACCCTACTTTCACTCGTGCGCGTCGGGCACGATCGCGGTCGCCTCGATCTCGACCCGGGCGCGCGGCTCGACCAGCCGGCCGACCTCCACCGCGGTCATCGCCGGATAGTGCCGCCCGATCAGCTCGCGGTACGCGCGCCCGACCTCGCGCAGCGCGCCCAGGTACTCGTCCGCGTCCACGACGTACCAGGTCATGCGCACCAGATGCTCGGGGCGTCCGCCCGCCTGCGCGAGCACGCCGACGACGTTCTCCAGGGCCTGCCGGGCCTGGGCCGCGAAGTCGTCGGTCTCGAAGACCTGCTGCGCGTTCCAGCCGATCTGGCCGCCGACCGCGACGAAGGTTCCGCGCGCCGCGACGCCGTTCGCGTAGCCCTTGGGCGGCGCCCATCCGGGAGGCTGCAGGATCTTCACCTGTCCCTCCTTCCGGCCGTCCCGATCGGAACTCCGATGCCTGGCTCGCTCAACGCGCACCCTCCTGCGCCATCGTGCGGAGCTTGAAGCGCTGCAGCTTGCCGGTCTCGGTGCGCGGCAGCGCGTCGACGTAGTCGATCGCGCGGGGATACTTGTACGGGGCGATCGACGCCTTCACGTGCTCCTGCAACTGCTTCGTCATCGCCTCACCGCCCTCGTGTCCGGGCTTCAGCACGACGTAGGCCTTCACGATCATCCCGCGCTCCTCGTCGGGTGCAGCCACGACACCGCAGTCGGCCACCGCGGGGTGCTGCATCAGCGAAGCCTCGACCTCCGGACCTGCGATGTTGTACCCGGCGCTCACGATCATGTCGTCGGCGCGCGCCTGGTAGACGAACCACCCGTCGTCGTCGACGAAATACGCATCGCCGGTCATGTTCCAGCCGCCCTGCACGTAGTTGGCCTGACGCGGATCGTCGAGGTAGCGACAGCCGGTCGGTCCCTTGACCGCCAGCCGCCCGACCTTGCCCGCCGGCAGCGGCCGGCCGTCCTCGCCGAGGACGCAGGCACGGTACCCGGGCACCGGCTTCCCGGTCGCGCCCGCGCGCACGTCGTCGTCGGGGTGCGAGATGAAGATGTGGAACATCTCGGTCGTGCCGATGCCGTCGACGATGTCGATGCCGGTCGCCTCCTTCCACATCCTGCGCGTGCCCGCCGGCAGCGCCTCGCCCGCCGAGACGCACTTCCGCAGCCCCGACAGGTCGTAGTCCTTCGCCATCGCCGCCATCGCGCGGTATGCGGTCGGCGCGGTGAACAGCACGGTCGCGCCGTGGGTCGCGATCGCCTCGAAGAGCGCTTCGGGCGACGGCCGCTCGACCAGGAGCGTCGAGGCGCCGATCCGCAGCGGGAACACGAGCAGCCCGCCCAGCCCGAACGTGAACGCGAGCGGCGGGCTGCCGGTGAACACATCGTCGGCGGTCGCCCTCAGCGTGTGCTTCGGCCAGCAGTCGGAGGCCGCGATCACGTCGCGGTGCGTGTGCATCGTGCCCTTCGGCTTCCCGGTGGTCCCGGAGGTGAACGCGATCAGGGCGACGTCCTCGGCGAAGGTCGCGACGTCGTCGAAGGTTGCGGGCTTCGACGCGGCGCGCCGGTCGATCCCCTCGTGCACGTCGGTTTCGAAAAGCGCGACCCGCCGCAGCGTCGGAATCTGCGGCCGCGCCAGGATCAATTCGTCGGCGAGGCGCGCGTCGCACAGCGCATGCGAGACCTCGGACTTCGTCCCGATGTCGGTCAGCTCCTTCGCGCGGAGCAGCGGCATCGTCGCGACCGCGATCGCACCCGCCTTCATGATCGCCAGCCAGCAGGCGGCGAACCGCGGGCTGTTCGGCCCCCGGAGCAGCACGCGGTTGCCGGGAACCACGCCCAGGTCCTCGACGAGCACCCGCGCGATGCGGCTCGCCTGCGCATCGAGATCGCGGTAGGTCCAGCGGACGCCCGCCGGGGAACGGATCGCCACGCGGTCGCCCTGCCCTCGGGCGATCGCGCCGCGAACGAGTTCGGTCGCGCAGTTGAGCCGCTCCGGGTAACGGAGTTCCGGCAGGTCGAACACGAGGTCCGGCCACTGCTCGCGCGGCGGCAGTCGGTCGCGCGCGAAGGTGTCGACATGCGCAGTCGTCATGATTTCGTCCTCGGGATGTCGCCGCACGCGCCGGACACACGCGCCCGTCGGCGGCTGCCGGCGCAGGTCACGTCAGTTGCCCTCGAAGACCGGCGCCTGCTTCGACGCGAACGCGCGGTACGCCCGCCGGAAATCCTCGGTCTGCATGCAGATCGCCTGCGCCTGTGCCTCCGCCTCGATCTCGTCGTCGAACGCCATCGCCCACGCCTGGTGCAGCAGTGCCTTGGTCATCGCGTGGGCGAAGGTCGGGCCGTCGGCGAGCGTGCGCGCGTAGGCCTGCGCTTCCGCCAGGACGCGCTCCGGCTCGACGACGCGCTGGAAGAATCCCCAGGCCGCGCCCTCCTCGGCGCTCATCGCGCGTCCCGAGTACAGCAGGTCCGACGCGCGGCCCTGGCCGATCGTGCGCGGCAGCAGCGCGCAGGCACCCATGTCCGCGCCGGCGAGCCCGACACGCACGAACAGGAACGCGGTCTTCGCGCGCGGCGTGCCGATCCGGATGTCGGAGGCGAGCGCCACCATCGCGCCGGCGCCGGCGCACACGCCGTCGACCGCTGCGACGATCGGCTGCGGACAATGGCGCATCGCCTTCACGAGGTCGCCGGTCATGCGCGTGAAGTCGAGGAGCCCCGGTGCGCTCATGCGCGTGAGCGGGCCGATGATCTCGTGCACGTCGCCGCCCGAGCTGAAGTTGCCGCCCGCGCCGGCCACGACGACCGCCTTCACGTCGTTCGCGTACGCGAGGCCGCGGAAGAGATCGCGCAACTCGGCATAGGACGCGAACGACAGCGGATTCTTCCGCTCCGGGCGGTCGAGGGTGATCGTCGCGACCTTGCCGTCGGGCGAGGCCTCGTAGCGGAAGTGGGTCGACCGGTACCCGGCGAAGGATCGGCGATGCGTGTCCATGATCAGGGCTCCGTAGGAGGGGGTTTCCGCGCCACGCGCAGATCGTCGTCCGGCTCGACCGCGCGAACCGAGTCCTTGAGGCCGCCCAGGAGCGCGTACAGCCGCGTGCGATCCGCATTGCACAGGCCGCCGGTCATCTCGATGATCCAGCGCTCGTGCTCCTGCGCCATCGCGCGAAACGCATCGCGGCCCCGCGCGGTCAGCCGGACGACGCTCGCGCGCCGGTCGCCAGGCTCCGGGGTCCGCTCGACCATCCCTTCGGCATCGAGCCTGGCGACGAGGCCGGTCACGTTGCCACCGCTCACCATCAGCCGGTGCGACAGTTCGCCCATCCGCAGGCCCTCGCTCGAACGCTCGAGCTGCGCCAGCAGGTCGAACCGCGCGAGCGCCATGCCGAAACGCTCGCGCAGCCGGCGGCGGATGCCGCACTCGTTCATCGAGGAACAGGCCATGAGCCGCGGCCACAGCCGCAGCTCGTGGTGATGGGTGTCGTGGAAGCGCGTATCCGGGTCGGGGCGCGTCGCGACCACCGTCGCGCCGGTCGCAGCGGTGCTCATCCGGCCGTCTCGCCGCCGTCGACCACGATCGCCTGGCCGGTCACCGATGCCCACTCCGGCAGGCACAGCCAAGCGACCGCCTCGGCCACGTCGGCCGGAGCCACCAGCCGCTTCTGTGGATTGCGCGAGGCGAGCGACGCGCGCGCGTCCGCCTCGCTGCGGCCGGTGCGCGCCACGATGTTCGCCACGGCATCGCGCACGAGGTCGGTGTCCGTGTAGCCCGGGCACACCGCGTTGACCGTCACCGCGGTCGACGCGAGTTCGAGCGCGAGCGCGCGGGTGAGCCCGACGACGCCGTGCTTCGCCGCGCAGTACGCCGCCACGTAGGGATATCCGGCGACCCCGGCGGTGCTCGCGACGTTCACGATCCGTCCCGTCCTCGCCTCGAGGAGGGCGGGCAGGCAGGCCCGGATGCAGTGGAACGTGCCGCCGAGGTTCACGTCGATCATCTCGCGCCAGAGCGTCTCGCTCGTCGCCGCGAGCCGCGCGCTCTTCGCGACGCCGGCGTTGTTGACGAGGATCGTCGTGCGGTGCCCGGCGGCCGCGATCGCGGCGAACGCGGCCGCCACGGCCGACGCGTCGGCGACGTCGCAGACGTGCGCGTCGCACTTCGAGCCCGCGGGCATCGCCTGCACGGCCTCGAAGAGTCGCGCGCGATCGCGGCCGACGAGCGACACCGAGGCGCCCCGCCCGGCGAGCGCGCGCGCGATCGCGAACCCGATGCCGCGCCCGCCGCCGGTGACGACGGCGTGGCCTCCGGCGAGCGGGCGCTCCGTGCTCACCCGTTCGCTTCCGGCCGGCTCGCCGCCTCGACGGCCGCGCGCGCGAGGTTGCGTTCGAGTTGCGCCTTCCCGGTGAGGTACTGGACCGGCCAGGCCGCTTCCGCGTAGCCCAGT
>DAOMBL010000001.1:16282-18790 GCA_035427325.1 Casimicrobiaceae bacterium | reverse complement strand
CTCGGTCCAGCCGATCTTCGCGGCTTCGGTCAGCGTCCACGCCGGATTGGCGAGGTGCGGCCGCGCGATGGCGCAGAGATCGGCGCGGCCGGCGGCGATGATGGAGTTGACGTGGTCGGCCTCGCTGATCGCGCCGACGGCGATCGTCGCGATGCCGACCTCGTTGCGGATGCGGTCGGCGAACGGCGTCTGGTACATGCGCCCGTAGACCGGTTTCGCGTCGCGCGTCGTCTGTCCCGACGAGACGTCGATCAGGTCGGCGCCCGCGTCGCGGAACAGGCGCGCCATCGCCACCGCGTCGTCGGGCGTGTTGCCGCCCGGCGCCCAGTCGTGCGCGGACAGGCGCACCGACATCGGCCGGTCCGCGGGCCACGCGGCGCGCATCGCGCGGAACACGTCGAGCGGGTAGCGGCAGCGGTTCTCAAGCGAGCCGCCGTACTCGTCGGTGCGCCGGTTCGTGAGCGGGCACAGGAACGCGGACAGCAGGTACCCGTGCGCGCAGTGCAGTTCCAGCCAGTCGAACCCGGCCCGCGCGCCGCGCCGCGTCGCCTCGACGAACTGGTCGCGGACGCGGTCCATGTCCTCGCGCGTCATCGCGCGCGGCACCTGGTTCTCCGGGCCGTAGGCGATCGCCGAGGGCGCGACCAGAGGCCAGTTGCGCGACGCCGGCTCGATCGGCGCGTCGGCCTCCTCCCAGCCCCTCTGCGTCGAGCCCTTCGGTCCGGCGTGGCCGAGCTGGAGCGCGATCTTCGACGACGTGTGCGCGTGCACGTAGTCGACGATCCGCTTCCAGGCCGCGGCCTGGTCGTCGTTCCACAGGCCCGCGCAGCCCTCGGAGATGCGCGCGTCCGGCGCGACGCAGGTCATCTCGGTGAACACGAGGCCCGCGCCGCCGTGCGCGCGGCTCCCGAGGTGCACGAGGTAGTAGTCGTCGGGCAGCCCGTCGACGCACGAGTACTGCGCCATCGGCGAGACGACGACGCGGTTGGGGAGCGCGAGCCCGCGCAGCGTGAACGGCGTGAACATCGGCGGGCGCGCGCCCACGCCCGTCTTCGCCGCGTACCACGCTTCGGCGTGGGCGACGTAGCCTGCGTCGCGCAACCGCAGGTTCTCGTGCGAGATCCTCTGGCTCCGCGTGAGCAGGCTGTAGGCGAACTGCTCGGCTTCGAGCGCCGTGTAGCGCTTCACGTTCTCGAACCATTCGGTAGAGTTGCGCGCGGCGTTCTGGATCTTAAGCACCTCGACGCCGCGCGCGGCCTCGTACGCGTCGAGCGCGCGTTCGAGATCCGGCTCCGCGGCGATCGCCCGTTCGAGCGCGATCGCATCCTCGAAGGCGAGCTTGGTTCCCGACCCGATCGAGAAGTGCGCGGTGTGCGCGGCGTCGCCCATCAGCACCACCGGCCAGCGGCGGCCCGCGTGCTCGACCCGGTGCACCCAGCGTCCGCACACCACGCGCGGGAAGCGGATCCAGATCGCGGAACCGCGCAGGTGCGACGCGTTCGACAGGAGCCTATGTCCGTCGAGCCACGGCGCGAAGAGCCGCTCGCAGGTCGCGATCCCCTCCTCCTGGCTCATCGTGTCGAGCCCCGCGGCCTTCCAGGTCGTCTCCGGCGTCTCGACGATGAAGGTCGAGGTGTCGTCGTCGAAGCGGTAGGCGTGCGCCTGGAACCAGCCGTGCGGCGTCTCGACGAACGCGAACGTGAACGCGTCGAAGCGCTTCTTCGTCCCCAGCCACACGAAGCGGCACGCGCGGAGGTCGATGTCGGGCCGGAAGCTCGCCGCGTAGCGCTCGCGGATGCGGCTGTTGATGCCGTCCGAGGCGATCACCAGGTCGGCGCCGAACGCCTCCGCCTCGGCGACGTCGTCGTCGACCGGGCGCTCGAACACCAGTTCGACGCCCAGCGCCTCGCAGCGCGCCTGCAGGATGTTGAGCAGCCGCTTGCGCCCGATGCCGCAGAACCCGTGGCCGCCGGAGCGGATCGTGCGGCCGCGGAAGTGGATGTCGATGTCGTCCCAGCGATTGAACGCGCCGACGATCTGGCGCGCGGTCTCGCCATCGGCGGCCTCGAGATTGCCGAGCGTCTGGTCGGAGAAGACCACGCCCCAGCCGAAGGTGTCGTAGGGGCGGTTGCGCTCGACGACCCGCACCGCGCGCGCCGGATCCGCCTGTTTGGCGAGGAGCGCGAAGTAGAGGCCCGCGGGACCGCCGCCGATGCACAGGATCCGTCGCGCCGCCGCCATGAGGTCCTCGCTCCGGCGGACCGGCCGCCGGCAGGTGCGTTCCGTCGGGCGAGACCGGCCCGGCATCGGACGGGCATCCCGAAGTCGCGTCCGGCGAGGCCGACCGGGGTCCGGCCATCGGAGCAGGTTGGGGTGTGCCGCAACGATAAGTTTAGTTCTGAACTAAATAATGTCAAGTGATCGGACTGAATGTCCCCGGGCGTCCCTCTCCGGCCGGTCGGGCCGCGAAGCCGGTCGGGCCGCGAAGCCGGTCGGGCCGCGAAGCCG
>DAOMBL010000001.1:0-16182 GCA_035427325.1 Casimicrobiaceae bacterium | reverse complement strand
TCGGGCCGCGAAGCCGGTCGGGCCGCGAAGCCGGTCGGGCCGCGAAGCCGGTCGGACCGGCACCGGCCGGGGCACCCGCCGGCGAGGCCGCGCATCTCCGTCCGGTGCCCGCGGGCCCGCGCCTCGTCCGTCCGGCCGAAGGCGAGGCGCGGCGCCGACGATCAGCATCGTCGCACCATGGCCGTCGCGTCCTCCGCCCTCCCCCGCCGCCTCCGCCGAATCCGCGGGGTGTCGCTGATCGAGCTGATGGTGACGCTCGTCCTCGCCGTGATCGTCGCGACGTTCGCGGTGCCGGCGTGGCGACACTGGATCGCGCGTCAGGAACTCGCGAACCGTGCGCAGGCGCTCGCCACCGCGCTCGACCGTGCGCGCACCGAGGCGATCAAGCGCGGCGTGCGCGTCAACCTGTGCAAGAGCGACGACGCGCGCACCTGCGCCGACGAAGGCGACTGGTCGCGCGGCTGGATCATGCACACCGACCCTCGTGGCGAGGCCCGTCCCGGCGACGGCGCCACGCCCATCGCCTGGGACCCGCCTTCCGTTCCCGCTGTGACCATCGAGGGCAACCGTCCTGTAGACGACTACGTGTCGTTCACGCCGCTGGGCGAGCCGCGGCGCGTGTCGGGCGCGCTCCAGATGGGTACGTTCACGCTGTGCCGGCCGGGACACGAAACGGTCGAGGTGGTGCTCGCGGCCACCGGGCGCGTGCGAACGCACCGGACGCGAACGCCCTGCCTCTGATCCGGCCGCGCCGTCCATCCCCCCCCCGGGCGCCACTGGTCGGGGTCGATTGCGCCCCCCGGTTTCGCCCCCTAGCATGCGTCACGTCGACGAGGATGACCACCCCATGTCCGCTGCCCGATCGGCCCGCCACGCGCGGGGATTCACACTCATCGAACTGATGATGACCGTCGCCATCGCCGCGATCCTCGCGGCCGTGGCGATCCCGATGTACCGGGACTACGTCATCCGCAGCCGCATCATCGACGCCACGTCGCGCCTGTCCGATTTCCGGGTCCGCATGGAGCAGTACTTCATGAACAACCGGACCTACGACGCCGGCGGCGGAGCCTGCGGCGTCGCGGATCCGGCGGTGACCGGCGACCAGGCGTTCCAGATCAAGTGCACCGGCGCCAGCGCGACCAACTACACCGCGACGGCGACCGGGCTCTCCTCCGCCGGCATGGGGAGCTTCGAATACGAGATCGTGGCGTCCGGCGCGAAGACCACGAAGGCCCTCCCCTCCGGCTGGACGTCGACCGCCGGCTGCTGGGTGACGCGCAAGGACGGGAGCTGCTGACGATGCGCGCGCGCGCCTTCCCCTCGGACCTCCGGGGCGTCACGCTGATCGAACTGATGATCACCATCGCGATCGGGATCATGCTCGCGATGATGGCGTTGCCGGTGTTCTCCACCTGGATCGCGGGCCAGCAGGTCCGCACGGCGGCGGAGTCGGTGCACGAAGGCCTGCGCGTCGCGCAGACCGAGGCGGTGCGGCGCAATGCCCCGGTCGCGTTCGAACTGGACACGGCGAAGGGGTGGAAGGTCGTCCTCGTTTCGGACGACTCGGTCATCCGCGAGACGATGCTCATCGAGGGCTCGCCCAACGTCAAGCTGACCGTCGCTCCGGCCGGCACCACCACGGTGATCTTCGACGGCCTGGGCCGCGTGCTCGACGATGCCCAGGCGCCGCTCGCCGCGCGCGTCACCATCGACGTCGAGACGAAGACGAGTTTCTCCGATGCCCGGCCGCAGCGCGTGCTGATCGATACGGCCGCGGCGACCGGCGTCGGCATCCGCAGCTGCGATCCCAAGCTCCCGAGCGGCGATCCCCGCGCCTGCCCCGCCTAGCCATGACGAAGCGTCCCCGCATCGCTCCGCCGCGCGGCCAGGCAGGCGCCTTCCTGCTCGAGGCGCTCGTCGGCGTGCTCGTGTTCGCGTTCGGCATCCTCGGCCTGGTCGGCCTGCAGGCGGTCGCGATCCGCAACACCAACGACCTGCAGTACCGCGGCGAAGCGATCCAGATCGCCAACGCGGCGATGGGCCAGATGTGGACGATGGATCGCGCGAACCTCGAGACCTCGTTCGAAGGCGACGCGGGCACCGGCGGCGACGGCTACACCGCGCTGCTCGAGGCAGCCGAGCGCCTGCCCGGCGTCAAGGGCGTCGATGCGCTCGCGCCGACCGTCGTCGTGGCCGCCGGCCCGTCGGCGAACAGCAACCTCGTGACCGTCACGATCCGCTGGCAGCTCCCGGGCGAGGCCTCGCCGCACCCGTACGTGAGTTCGGTGATGGTGGGGTTGAACTGACATGGCGCGCCGCCGCTCCTTCGCCGTCGCCGCGCGCCAGCGCGGCATGTCGCTCATCGAGCTGATGGTGGGCGTGGTCATCGGCCTCCTGGCCGTGCTCGTCATCTACCAGACCTTCGCCGTCGCCGAAGGCGTGAAGCGCCAGACGATCTCCGCCGGCGACGCGCAGAAGACCGGCATGATCGCGATGTACCTGGTGGGCGGCGAACTCGCGAACGCCGGCAGCGGCATCATGCTGAACCAGGACGACCTCGCGACCTGCACCGACACGAAGAACGTCGCGACGACGATGCGTCCGTTCTCGGTGCTGATCGAGCCGGGCGCGGACGACGACACGCCCGACAGCTTCGTCGTCAACTACAGCACCGCGCGCTCGGTCGTGACGCCGTCGGTGTTCATGGCGAAGACCTCCACAGGCGACACGACCTACACGGTGCAGAGTCCGACCGGCTTCAAGAAGGACGACATGGTCGTCACGATCACCGGCAGCGGCGACTGCGAGCGCAACAGGGTCACGGCGGTCACGGTTCCCGACGCCAACGGCAACGTCGTCCTGACCGTCTCCAAGGCGTCCGGATTCGAACTCCTGCCCACGATGCGAATCATCAACATCGGCCCCGCGACGACCACCCAGCGCGTCCGCTACGACGTCTCCGCAGGCGTGCTCCGGAGCACCGACCTCGTGACCGCCGGCGCGACCGCGCAGCCGCTCGCGTCGTCGATCATGAACATGAAGCTGCTCTACGGCGTCGACACCGACGGCAACGGCGCGATCGACACCTGGTCGCCGCCGACCGGCGACTTCGCGACCGACAAGGTGCTCGCGGCGACAGGCGCCGACCTGCGCCGCATCAAGGCGATCCGCATCGGCATGGTCGTGCGCAGCGACGAGTTCGACCGCGACGCGCCCGAGTTCGACTGGACGCTCTTCGAGTGCACGGCCCAGGAGAAGACCACCTACTCGTGTCCCGACCCGCTCACCGGGACCCTGCCGGCCAACTACCGCTACCGCACCTACGAGACGATCGTTCCGCTGCGCAATCCGATGTGGAATCGATGATGACGCCCGCGTTTTCGCCCGCCCGCTTCCCCGCGCCCCGCCGCGCGCAGTCCGGCGTCGTGCTGTTCATCGCGCTGATCGTGATGGTCGCGATGTCGATCGCCGGCATCGCGCTCGTCCGCTCGGTCGACACCGGCCTGTCGGTCATCGGGAACCTGGGGTTCCGCCAGGCGTCGATACCGCCGTCCACCTGGGCCGTGGAGAACGCGATCCACGCGATGTTCGAGGCGAAGTCGATCGACCTCGAGAAGAAGGACCTGAACAACAACTACTTCCCGTTCCGCTACGAGATCAAGAACGCGGGCGAGAAGGAGGACGCCACCGGCGTGCCCTTCCACCTGCAGGGCGAGACGCCGTCGAACTACCCGGGCAGCTTCCAGAAGACGGTCGACGGTGCGGGCAACACCGTCCGCTACGTGATCGAGCGGATGTGCCTCGACGAAGGTCCGGCGACCGCCGCGAACTGCGACATGTCGCCGCCGAAGAAGTCGGAGGCCACGACGGCGATGGAGCTCGAGAAGCCCGACCTCGTCCGCGTGCCTTTCTACCGCGTCACCATCCGGATCGACGGACCGAACAACACGACGACCTTCGCGCAGGCGATGCTGCGTTGAACGCACGCGCCAGGGAGCCACGATGACCGCCGCACCCGCCCGACCCAGTCCCGCCCGCCGCCTGACCGCCGCGGCGCTCGCCTTCCTGACCGGCTTCGGGCCGATGACGCCGCTCGCGCTCGCCGCGCCGACGCCGCTCGCCGACGGCCCGATCAACGTCAGCATCAAGGCGCACCCGAACATCGTGTTCACGCTCGACGACTCGACGTCGATGCAGCTCGAATTCCTGCCCGACTACGTCGTCATCGACGCCCTCACGAACGCGACCACCTCCTACTGCCGCTCGTCCACGGGCGTCACGTCCTGCGGCAGCGCGGGCAGCGCGACGGTGCCGCAGTACGACTACGCGACCTGGATGTCGGGATCGTCGCCGTCGTGGACCGTGCTCGGCCCGTCCTCGACGCACCCGTATCCGAGCGGATACGGCAACAACAGCTACGGCCCGCCGATCGTCATGGCCTCGGCGTTCAACGCGATGTTCTACAACCCGGCGGTGACCTACACGGCGCCCCTCTACGCCGACGGGTCGTCGTATCCGGACATGAACGCGGCCAACACGGTCGACTGGACCAAGGTGCCGGCCGATCCGTACCTCTTCCCGACCGTGTACGCGAACCTGCAGACCAAGGTCGCCGTCGGCGTCTGGTGCAACACCACCTACGCCGGAGGCTTCACGCTGCCGAACGGGTCGTCCGCCGACCGCGACGGCCTCGCGATCGGCGGTGACTACTGCCGCATCAACGGATTCGCCTACACGCTCGGTGCGAACGGCGCGCCAGCGACCAAGGGCGACTACAGCTATCCGTTCGCCAAGGTCGCGGCGGACGCCGACAACTCCAAGTACTTCGCGACGACGTCGCGCACGATCTACTGCGACCCGGACCGGATGAACGGAACGATGGGGGGCGGGTCCGGGGAGCGGGCCCCCACCGCGCCGACCTGCGAGGCCTGCGGCAAGTCCTGCCCGGTCGCGAAGGTCGAGGACCCGACGAGCCCACCGGGGTGCGACCTCGGGTGCACGAATCCCGCCGAATGCACGAAGTGCAACCTCAAGTGTCCGGTCGCCGAGACCTACAATTGCGGCAGGACGTGCACCACGCCGGCGCTCAACTGCTCGGCGGTCGGCGGCGGCAACTACGCCGCACAATCCCGGACCTGCGACCCCGGACCAAACCAGCGGTGCGTCACCCACGCGGGTGCCTGCGCGACCACGGGGAGCTGGAACCTCGATAGCGCGGCGTGCACCACCAAGATCAAGGGCGGCGCGAGCAGCAGGGTCGCGTGGACGCCATCGTCGGGCACGATCCTCGGCACGACGACCTACGAACAGGACGCGAACAACAACGGCGACGTCTGCCGCCGGAACAACTTCACCTACTCCGACGGCGTCGCCGGCGGGTGGAAGTATCCGTCCGGACGGTTCTCCCGTGCGGTGGGTTCCTGCGGTTCGATCTCCGCGTCGATCAACCGGCACTATTACAAGGCGATGGTCCAGTGGTGCGACACGCGGATATCGCTCTCCGGCAACGACAAGTGGCGCGGCTTCGGCTCGGGGGCCTGCCAGGCCGAGAAGACGTCTGTCTACCAGTACCCGCGCTTCTTCAAGGCGGGCGCCTACGCGGACGCCGCCTTCAACGCTACGCAGGACAACTACGGCGACAACACCGCGTTCCTCCTCGTCGAACTCGACTACAAGAACAAGAAGATCATCGAGGCCAACGGCACGCCGGGCACCTCGATCACGCACACGCTGATCGACGGCGACCAGATCACGCGCGACTCGACCTCGGGCAAGCCCGAGACGAGCGAACTCGTCAACTACGCGAACTGGTTCGCCTACTACCGGTCGCGGATCCTCGCGGCGAAGACGGTGACCTCGCTCGCGTTCTCCGAACTCACCGACAAGTTCCGCGTCGGCTTCCACACGCTGTCGAACGTCCCGGCCGCGACCTTCCTCACGCTCGCCGACTTCAAGGGCGGCACCGGCAACCAGCGCGACCTCTGGTACAAGCGGCTCGCCGGCATCTCGATTCCGATGGGCAACGACACGCCTCTTTTGAGCGGCGTCGCCCGGATCGGCGAGTGGTTCAATTCCGCTTCCGGCACCTCACCCGATCTGTCCGGCTCGGCCGACCCGATCAACCTGTCGTGCCAGAAGAACTACCACATCCTGTTCACCGACGGATACACCAACCAGGCGGCGAAGCCGACCGCGCTGGTCGGGAACCGGGACGGGCTCGTGATTCCGCCCACGGGCGTCGACGACCTGATGCCGGAGGCGATCCTGGAGCTGAAGCCCGGCGACCCGTGGCCGAACAAGGTCATCGAGGGCCCGACCGCGATCGCGGATTCGCTCGCCGACTATGCGCTCTACTACTGGATGAAGGATTTCCGGCCGCCCGCCTTCCCTGCCAGCATCGGGGACAACAACGTGCCCGCGACGGAGAACGACCCGGCGACCTGGCAGCACCTCAATTTCGCCGCGCTCTCGCTCGGCACCGAGGGCGTGCTGTCGTCGTTCAACCCGAAGAAGACCGAAGACCAGATCGCGTCGGGCGCGGTCAAGTGGACCACACCGTCCCCCACCGTGAACCGCCCCGGCGTCACCGGTGTCGACGATCTCTGGCATGCGGCGATCGCAGGTCGCAGCCAGTTCGTGAACGCGCGCGATCCGCTGGAGCTGCAGACCGGGATGGCGTCGATCCTGAACGAGATCAAGAACACGCAGGCCGCACGCGCGGGCGCGGCGTTCTCGAACGTGAATTTCGCGAAGGACAACAACTTCATCTACCGCGTCACGATCGAGCCGGGCTGGGGCGGCACGCTGACCAAGGTGCTGGTCGACCCCTCCGGAGGCGGGGAGATCGCGATCAGCACCAAGTACCACGACATCCTCGCTGCGCAGCTGACGCCGACCAGCGGGAATCCGACGCCGTGGTACGACGATCGCAATGTGGTCACCTGGGATCCGGTGGCGAAGCAGGCGGTGCCGTTCCGTCTCGGTGACATGCCGGCCGCGCAGAGCGACACGCTGGGCAGCGACAGCACCAAGCGCGAGAAGGTGATCGCGTACCTGCGCGGCGACCGGAGCAACGAAGGCACGGGGCTCAAGAACTTCCGCGTGCGCTCGCAACTCCTCGGCGACGTCGTCAACAGCTCGCCCGTGGTCGTCGGCCCCTCGCGCGGCCAGTACTCGGACGCGACCGACCCGGGCTACGAGGCGTTCAAGGCGGCGAATGCCGCACGCAAGAAGATGGTCTACGTCGGCAGCAACGACGGCATGCTGCATGCCTTCGACGAAGCGACCGGCAAGGAGGTCTGGGCCTACGTGCCGAGCACGGTCTACAGTTCCGCCCCGGACGCCGGCATCGGCATGCTCGCGAAGAAGGAGCCGTTCTTCAAGCACCAGATGTTCGTGGACTCGACGCCGGTCGCGGTCGACGTGAACATCGGCGGCACCTGGAAGACGATGCTGATCGGAGGCGTCGGCAAGGGTGGCAAGAGCTATTTCGCGATCGACATCACCGAACCGTCGGGCATCACGAACGAAGCGGACGCCGCGGCGAAGGTCATGTGGGAATTCACCGATGCCGACATGGGCTACACGTTCGGCAAACCGCTGATCGGCAAGACCTACGCGGACAACACCTGGGTGGCGATCCTTCCGGCCGGCTACAACAACGCCTCCGGCAAGGGCAAGCTCTTCTTCGTGCGGCTCTCCGACGGCAAGCTGCTGCGCACGCTCGAGACCAGCGCGGGCTCGTCGACCGACCCGTCCGGCCTCGCGCAGGTGTCGGGTTTCGTGCTGTCGTTCAAGAACCAGTTCATCGAGCAGATCTACGGAGGCGACCTGCAGGGCAACGTCTGGCGCTTCGACGTGTCGTCGTCCGACGCGTCGAACTGGAAAGTCGACAAGCTCGCGACGCTCACGAGCACCGACGGCAGCGTGCAGTCGGTGACCACCGCGCCGCAGATCGAGGTCGACTTCGCGAACGGCGTGGACCGGTACGTCATGGTCGGCACCGGTCGCCTGCTGCACGAGGACGACCTCCTCACCTACGGCAGCCAGGTGCAGACGATGTACGTGATCCGCGACGGCACGGCGCTCAAGATGAACTCGACCGGACTGCCGCACAAGCCGCGGACCGATTCGGACTTCACGTCGGTCAGTCCGTCGAGCACCAAGGGATTCTCGAGCCTGTCGGTGAAGGGCTGGTACATGGACCTGCCGGTCGGCGAGCGGATCATCGCCCCGATCGCCGCCGAGCTGAACGTCCTCGGCTGGGCCGGGGCGCTGCCGCCGGAGAACGAGTGCCTGCCTGGCCTGTCGGCGAACATCTATGTCCGCGATTTCCCGCACGCCGACTCCCAGTTGGTGGACAGCGGCGGAAACGTCGTGGCATCGATCAAGGTCGACGAGGGCGCGGTCGGCATGGAACTCGTGAACCTGTACTCGGACACGCCGAACGATCCCACGCTCAAGCTCGCGATCACGCTCGGCACCGACGGCAAGACGATGTACATTGCGATCAAGAAGGGAAGCCTGTCCGGCGACCATCGGATGTCCTGGCGCCTGATGGGGCATTGACCCCCGCCGGGCGCGACGCGCCCGCAGGATGCGGCGGCCGGGCGGATGCCTCCGGCCGCCGTCGTTTGAGCCGTCGCACATGGCCATGAGTTCTCCCCGGTCCGCACGAAAGAAGCGCAGCATCGCGCAGGGCGGGATCGACTGGCCGCCGGTGGGAAGCGCTTTCGCCGCATCGGCGCTCATCCACGCGCTGGTACTCGCCTCCGTCGGGACGATGCTGGCGCGCACCCCGGCCGCAGCCAAGCCGGGCACGGTCGCGGTGCCGATTCGCGCCACGCTCGTCACCGCGGCACTGCCCGAAACGCCTCCTCCGGCACCGATCCGGACCGCACAGGCGCCGTCGCCGGCGCCACCCGTTCGCGCTCCCCTCCCGCCTGCCCCTGCGCCCGAGTCCGCGCCCTGGGCCACCTCACCGAGAAGCGTCGACCTGCCCGCGTCGTTCTTCGAGCCGCCGATGCTCGCGGAAGGTGTCGCGTTCTACGAATCGCGCAACGTCGCGACCCTCGGCGAAGCGATCGAACGCAGGATCGCCGCCGACTATCCCGTCGAGCCGCGGTTCCCGGTGATCCTCAGATCGCCCGAGGCGCTGGGCTACCCGCTCGACGTGCTGGCGAAGGGCATCGAGGGGCGGGTCTTCGTCTGGTTCGGAGTCGACGAGGAAGGCAAGGTCGTCGACCGGGATGCGCTCGACGGCCCCCCCGAACTCGTCGCATGGGTACTGCCGCGCCTCGACCGCATCGTCGACAAGGCTGCGCGCGACGAACTGAAGCCGGTCCGCGGCTGGGTTGCGCTGGAGATCGACTTCTCGCGCGACGCAGCGGAAGTCGCCCGGACGATGCGCGAGGCCGCCGACGAGCGTCTGAGGCGCGCAGAGGAACTGGCGAAGGTCCGCGAAAACGCGAAGTAGTCCGGCGGGACAGCATGCAGGCAGGCCGGACTGCGCGGCCGTGGATCTGCCGCATCGAAGCGAAAGGCGTCGAGCTGAAGCCCAAACCGTCGGGCTGAAGCCCGACCCACAGCGGAGGTGTTGTGGGTCGGCCTTCAGGCCGACGGGGTCTGCCGCATCGAAGCGAAAGGCGTCGAGCTGAAGCCCAAGCTGTCGGGCTGAAGCCCAAACCGTCGGGCTGAAGCCCGACCCACAGCGGAGGAGTTGTGGGTCGGCCTTCAGGCCGACGCCTTGCCTTCAGGCCGCCCGCTTCAACCCATCACCGGCATGTGGAATCCCGGCGCGGCGCTGCCGTCGTCGGGCCAGCGCGCGGTCATCACCTTGGTGCGGGTGTAGAAGCGCACGCCGTCGATGCCGTGGACGTGCAAGTCGCCGAAGAGGGAATTGCGCCATCCGCCGAAGCTGAAGAACGCCATCGGCACCGGGATCGGCACGTTGACGCCGACCCTGCCGACCTCGCAGTCCTGCTGGAACACGCGCGCGGCGTGGCCGGAGCGCGTGAACACCGCGGCGCCGTTCGCATAGGGATTCGCGTTGACCAGCGCGATCGCGTCGTCGAGCGAGGGCGAACGCACGACGCAGAGCACCGGCCCGAAGATCTCCTCGCGGTAGATCGCGTGCGACGGCTGCACGTGATCGAAGAGCGTCGGACCGACGAAGAACCCGTCGGGGTGCCCGGGGATCGCCGGACGCCGGCCATCGAGCACGAGCGTCGCGCCCTCCGCGACGCCGCGGTCGATGAGGCCGGTGATGCGATCCTTCGCTGCGCAGGTGATGACCGGGCCCATCTCGACGTCGGGCGCGTCGCCGGGGCCGGTGACGATGCGCTTCGCGCGCGCGGCGAGCCTGCCCACGAGCGCGTCGCCCGCGTCGCCGACCGCGACGACCGCCGAGATCGCCATGCAGCGCTCGCCCGCCGACCCGTAGCCCGCGCCGATGATCGCCTCGGTCGTGAAGTCGAGGTCCGCGTCGGGCAGCACGATCGCGTGGTTCTTGGCGCCGCCCAGCGCCTGCACGCGCTTGCCGTGGCGCGCGCCCGTCTCGTAGATGTGGCGGGCGATCGGCGTCGAGCCCACGAACGACACGGCGCGAACGAGCGGATGCGCGGGCAGCGCGTCGACCGATTCCCTGTCGCCGTGCACGACGTTGAACACGCCGTCGGGGAGGCCCGCCTCCTTCAGGAGTTCGGCCATGCGCAGCGCGAGCGTGGGATCGCGCTCCGAGGGCTTGAGCACGAACGTGTTGCCGCAGGCAAGCGCGATCGGGTACATCCACATCGGCACCATCGCCGGGAAATTGAAAGGCGTGATGCCGGCGCACACGCCGAGCGGCTGGCGGATCGACCAGGTGTCGACGTCGGTGCCGACGTTCTCGCTGTGCTCGCCCTTGAGCAGGTGCGGGATGCCGGTCGCGAACTCGACGACCTCGATGCCGCGCGTGATCGAGCCCTCCGCGTCGGCGAGCGTCTTGCCGTGCTCCTCGGTGACGAGCTTCGCGAGCGACTTGCGGTGCGTGTCCATCAGCTCGCGGAACCGCATCAGGACGCGCGCGCGGCGCAGCGGTGGCGTCGCCCGCCAGGCGGGAAACGCGCCATCGGCCGAACGCACCGCCGCGTCTACGTCCGCGGCATTCGCGAACGGGACGTGGCGGATGACGTGCCCTGTCGCGGGGTTGGTGACCTCGCCGTAGCGGGTCGTCGTCGGGGCATGCGCGCGGCCGGCGATCCACATCGGCAACCGCTCGAGCGTCGAAAGGTCCATGGTCGTCTCCAATGCGCGGTCAGGGGCGTATGCCCGACTGCCCGCGATACTCGTCCCAGCGCGCGACGTAGCGCGCGATGAGATCGGCCTCCAGGTTGACGCGGGTGCCGGCGGCGAGCCGTCCGAGCGTCGTGACGGCCAGTGTATGCGGGATCAGGTTCACGTGAAAGCGCCCGCCGGAGACCCCGTTGACGGTGAGGCTGACGCCGTCGATCGCAACCGATCCCTTGGTCGCGACGTAGGGTGCGATCGCGGAGGGCGCGTCCACGGCGAGCGTCATGCTCCCGCCGCCCGCCGGATCGAACGCGGCAACGGTGCCCACGCCGTCGACGTGCCCGGTCATCAGGTGGCCACCGAGCCGGTCGGCGAGCCGGAGCGCCTTCTCCAGGTTGACGGCGCCGGCACCTGCGAGGCCCGTGGTGCACGCGAGCGTCTCCGCCGAAACGTCGAAGGAAAATCGCGCCCCGCTTGCGCCGTGCGCGACCTCGACGACGGTCAGGCAGCAGCCCGAGACGCAGATACTGTCGCCGACGGAGACGTCGGACGCATCGAGCACGCCCGCGTCGACAACGATCCGGCGCGCGCCTCCGCGCGGTTCCGACGACACGATCGTTCCGACCGCCTGCACGATGCCGGTGAACATCAGGCGGCCTCCTTGAGCACGCGCGCGAGAATGCGCAGGTCCTCGCCCACCCGCTCGACCGCATCGAAGGCGAGGCGGACGCGGGTTTCGAGCGAAGCCAGCCCCTCGATACGGCTGAACATCCCGCGCGCCGGATCGCCGATCACCGACGGCGCGAGATAGACCAGCACTTCGTCGACCAGGCCGGCTTCGAGAAGCGCCCCGTTGAGCCTCGCGCCGCTCTCGACGTGCAGTTCACGTATGCCGCGCGTCGCGAGCGCCCGCATCAACGCCGGGAGATCGACGCGCCCGTCGCGGTCGGGAAGCGCGAGTGTCTCGACACCGGGCGGCCACCTGGCGTTTCCGCCCCCTGCCGTGACGACGAGCGCGTTGCCGCCGGCGAGCACACGCGCACCGGGAGGCGTCTCGCCGTGACGATCGACGATCACGCGGAGCGGCTGGCGCGGCGTGGGCACCGCACGCACGGTGAGTTCGGGGTCGTCGTCGCGAACCGTGCCCACGCCGGTCAGGATCGCGCAGGCGCGCGCGCGCCAGGCGTGGCCGTCGGCACGCGCCTCCGGCCCGGTGATCCACCGGCTCGCCCCGTTGGCCAGCGCTGTGCGGCCATCGAGGCTCGCCGCGAGCTTGGTCCGTACCCAGGGCAGCCCGCGTGTCACCGCAGACACGAAACCGCGGTTGAGCGCGAGCGCCTCGGCCTCCCCTGGCCCGAACTCCACCGCAATGCCCGCATCGCGCAGCCGTGCAGCCCCACCGGATGCCTTGGAATGCGGGTCACGCATCGCCGCCACCACCCGGCCGACGCCGGCGGCGATCAGCGCCTCGCTGCATGGCCCCGTGCGTCCGACATGGTCGCAGGGCTCGAGCGTGACGTACACGACCGCGCCACGGACATCGCGGCCCTTCGCGCGCGCGTCGTCGAGTGCTTCGATCTCGGCGTGCGGAAGTCCCGCCTGCCGATGCCAACCCTCGCCGAGCACCTCATCGCCTCGCGCGATCACGCAACCGACCCTGGGATTGGGCGTGGTCGTGTAGAGGCCGCGTGCGGCGAGTTCGAGCGCACGCGCCATCATCTTCGGGGTCAGAGCCGTAATTTGCCTCCGAAACTGGAGTCAGCGCCGCAGTTTGCCGGCGGAACGGAAAATCGGGGTCAGCAGGAAAATCGGGGTCAGAGCCGCAATTTGCCTGCGAGTGCTCGCCGGCAAATTACGGCTCTGACCCCGATTTTCCTGCTGACCCCGATTTTCCTGCTGGCCCCGGCTTCCGCGCGCGGCGCGCGGGCGTTTCGACCTCGCGAATCGCGTCGCGGAAGTCGGCGACGTCCTGGAACGACCGGTAGACCGACGCGAAGCGAATGTAGCCGACCTTGTCGAGCTTGCGCAGCTCGTCCATCACAAGTTCGCCTATCTGGCGCGAGGGTATCTCGCGTTCGCCCAGAGCGAGGACCTGGTGGACGATCCGCTGAATCGACGCGTCGACGTACTCGGTGGGCACCGGCCGCTTGTGGAGTGCGCGCTGGAATCCGACGCGAATCCGGCGCTCGTCGAAGTCCGCACGCGAGCCGTCGCTTTTCACGACCTGCGGCAATCGGAGTTCCACCGTCTCGTAGGTCGTGAAGCGCTTCTGACAGGCCATGCAGCGGCGACGGCGGCGAATCGAGTCGCCCGCGTCGGACACCCGCGAGTCGATCACCTGCGTATCGGCGCTGTTGCAGAAGGGGCACTTCATGTTCAGGCACCAGGTATCGGAAGTCAGGGATTCGTTGCGCCGGCACGTTTGCAGGCGACGCAGGAAGCGCCGATGTCACGAAACATCTTGGAGCCCGGGGTCGGAATTCGGGGTCAGAGCGGGGATTTCGGGATCAGAGCCGCCACATGCACCGTGTCCACACACTCTTATCCCGAAATCCCCGCTCTTACCCCGAATTCCGCTCTGATCCCGAAATCCCCGCTCTGACCCCGAATTCCGATCCCCAATTCCCCGGTTACTCGGCTACTGATAGACCGGAAACTTCGACGTGAGTACCGCAGTCCCCGCCTTCACGCGCATCGCGGTCGCTTCGTCGTCCGGCTTGTCCAGCACGTCGGCGATCAGGTGGCCGAGTTCCTCGCAGTCGAGTTCGCGGAAGCCGCGCGTCGTCACCGCCGGGCTGCCGATGCGGATGCCCGAGGTCACGAACGGCTTCTCCGGGTCGTTCGGAATCGTGTTCTTGTTGACGGTGATATGCGCGCGGGCGAGCGCCGCCTCGGCTTCCTTGCCGGTCAGCTTCTTCGGGCGCAGGTCGACGAGGAACATGTGCGAATCGGTGCCGCCGGACACGATCCGCAGGCCGCGGTCGCGCAGCACCGTCGCCATCACGCGAGCGTTGTCGAGCACCTGCCGCTGGTAGGCCTTGAATTCCGGCTTGAGCGCTTCGCCTAGCGCGACCGCCTTCGCGGCGATGACGTGCATGAGCGGCCCACCCTGCAGCCCGGGGAACAGAGCCGAATTGATCGCCTTCTCGTGCTCCGCGCTGGCGAGCACCATGCCGCCGCGCGGGCCGCGAAGCGTCTTGTGGGTCGTCGTCGTCACGAAGTCGGCGTGCGGGACCGGCGACGGATACACGCCGGCGGCAACCAGGCCCGCGTAGTGGGCCATGTCGACCATGAGTTTCGCGCCGACGCCGTCGGCGATGGCCTTGAACCGCTTCCAGTCGATGACACGCGAGTACGCGGACGCACCGGCGATGACGAGCTTCGGCTTGTGCTGGTGCGCGAGCGCCTCGGCGGCGTCGTAGTCGATCAGCTCGGTCTCGGGATCGAGGCCGTAGGCGACCACGTGGAACCACTTGCCCGACTGGTTGACCGGCGACCCATGCGTCAGGTGGCCGCCGTGCGGCAGGCTCATCCCGAGCACCGTGTCGCCGGGCTTGAGCGCGGCGAAGAACGCCGTCTGGTTCGCCTGCGCACCGGAATGGGGCTGGACGTTGGCCATGTCGGCGCCGAACAACTGTCGTGCCCGGTCGATCGCCAGCTGCTCGGCGATGTCGACGTACTCGCAGCCGCCATAGTAGCGTTTGCCGGGGTAGCCCTCGGCGTACTTGTTGGTGAGCTGCGACCCCTGCGCCTCGAGCACCGCGGGGCTCGCGTAGTTCTCCGAGGCGATCAGCTCGATGTGCGCTTCCTGACGCCGGTTCTCGGCGACGATCGCCGCCCAGAGATCGGGATCCGACTGGGCGAGCGTGCGGGAGCGGTCGAACATGGGGGGCCTGGGTAGCGCGAAGAGCAGCGATTCTACCACCCGGGGCGTTCCGTTCCTCGGGTCAGGGCGAGGCCAAAATCCGCGCCCAACCCCTCGGCGAATGCCCCTATAATGCACGGCCGCGCGATCATCGGGCCGGACGGTCGTTGCCTTCGGCGCGCGCCCCGGTCGACCGACGAAGGAGCTCCCATGAATGCCCTGCTCGCCCTCGCCCGGGCGATCGATGCGGTAAACGAGCGGGTCGGCCGCGCCGTCACTTGGTGCGTCCTCCTGGCAGTCGTGATCAGCGCGGCCAACGCGATCATCCGAAAGGTGTTCGACATGAGTTCGAACGCCTTCCTCGAGATCCAGTGGTACCTGTTCGCCGCGATCTTCCTGCTGTGCTCCGGCTGGACGCTGCTTCGCAACGAGCACATCCGCATCGACATCATCGCGGGCCGGTACTCGAAGCGCGTGCAGACCTGGATCGACGTGTTCGGAACCGTCTTCTTCCTCATCCCGATGTCGGTCCTGATCCTCTACGAGTCGATACCCTGGGCGATCGCGTCGATCGAGAGCGGCGAGATCTCCGGCAACGCGGGCGGGCTCATCCTGTGGCCCGCCAGGATCCTGGTGCCGATCGGCTTCACGCTGCTGCTGCTGCAGGGCGTCTCGGAGCTCATCAAGCGCATCGCGTTCCTGCGCGGCCTCGGGCCCGACCCGACCGAGCGGTTCCACGAACGCTCCGCCGAGGAAGAGCTGGTCGAGGAGATCCTGAAGCAGCGGGGTGAGAGCGCATGACCGCCTTTCTCGCCGCCAATCTCGCGCCGCTGATGTTCGCGGCGCTCGTGGTCTTCCTGCTGCTGGGCTACCCCGTCGCCTTCGCCCTCGCGGCCAACGGCATCCTGTTCGGCCTCATCGGCATCGAACTCGGACTGCTGTCGCCCGCCCTGTTCGGCGCCTTGTCCGAACGCATCTGGGGGATCATGTCGAACGACACGCTGCTCGCGGTGCCGTTCTTCACCTTCATGGGGCTGATCCTGGAG